>CAYUKP010000214.1:0-3462 GCA_964445335.1 uncultured Verrucomicrobiales bacterium | reverse complement strand
ATGGAACAAGCTGTCCTGATGCTCTTGATGAAGATCTACTAAAACCTGAAGGGGTATCTGCCCATAATAAACGTTTTTATCGCCCGCTCCTTTTCTCGCATTCTCTAAAACAATAAGCTTATCGATTGGAGGAACCTCATGAGGAGAGAGGAGCGCCTTAAGTAGTTTATCAGAATCATAGTCGATCCAAGGCGACCTTACCCGGTCTTCTAAATCAGCTATTGATTGGGTCATTTTAGATCCTGCGTGATGCGAGACCTTCCCCACATGCGCAATCACCAGAATGATCTCTTCCGCTTGTTCCAACGCCCTTTCAATTTCTAACTTACGGGAGGTAACGTGCGAATTGAAACGATCATAGCGCTCATCTAGGAGGTCTCTAACCCCTTCTGTAAAAGTGTTGGCCTCCGCAACTTGGAACTCTGCACCTAAAGTGAACTTGGCTTGCACAAGGTAAAGCTGCCTTTGCAACGTAGAATAATAAATAGCATCTATGCCGTGATCCTGATAATCATCCACTACAGATTCAGCAGCGTGTTGCGCATCACAATGACAGAGGTGCTGAAGAACAAAAGCTGAGAGAGCGCGTGAAATATTTTTCTTCTCGTTATCTTCTGGCTTATTGCTGTTTGGGATGAGCTCAGGAAGATACGGAACATAGTCTTCCTGTAATTTAGCCTTCAGTAAGCTTAATTGATCCTTTGTCATATGATTATTAGTGAATGTATTACGGCAGACTAAACGGAACGATTGAGAAATCTCACAATAAGGTTTGAAGCTAAAGAACGTTCTAAGCCAGTTCCTTTTATAGGGAGTTTAGGCAAAATGTAAACAAGAACGCCTCAGCTTGAGTTAAAAAACTGAGGCGGAACATGTATTATGTGAGGTTAACGTCTACCTCTTTCAGAAAGTAAGGAGTCTATACCTACTCTGAATCCATCAGAGAAAAAGAGAATGTTTATCCCTCTTGCTTTATATTCCTCCTTGGCTGCCAGCTATTCAGGCTTTACACCATAACGTATGTCCGAACAACTTTTTGAGGTGCTAAAGTCCGTTACGGGAACGGGTAAGTTTCAAGTAGAAAGTGAGACCCCATATCTTCCCTTTGGCTTGCAAGTCGAAGGGGTAGGGGAACTGGGGTGTCCTATTCATCCTATTATCGCACAAGAATTGATCAAGGTGGCTGAGGTCGCGCCTTATGGAAAAGGGAGCGAAACCATCATTGATGAGGCGGTGCGTAAGTGTTGGCAAATCGATGCGAGTAAGATCTCGTTTCATTTCAGACAATGGGATAAGGTACTCTCTAAGATCGTGAAAAACGTGACTAAGGGGCTAGGGATTGAAGCGAAGGTTTCGGCTCATTTGTATAAGCTCCTCATTTATGAAGAAGGCGGGCGGTTTTTACCCCATCGAGATACCGAAAAGGAAGACGCCATGTTTGGGTCGCTCATCATCTCTCTGCCTTCCCAACATACGGGAGGTCAGCTCAAGGTGCGACATGTAGGGGAGGAGGTCGTAACCGACTTTAGTCAGCCTAACCCTGAAGCTGATATTCGTTATGCAGCCTTTTATGCGGACTGCGAACACGAGGTCGCTCCTGTGCAATCAGGGTATCGCATTTGCCTTGTGTATAATTTGTGCCAAAAGGGTGGCGCAACAGGAGGGTTCAACCTTTCCGTAGCCCAACATGCCGAAAGAATTGCTCCCGCCTTCCGTCAGTGTGACTTTAGTGGATTAAACGCCATCCTCCTCGACCATCAATACACCGAGGTTAACTTTAGTCTTGAGGGATTAAAGAACCATGACGCGCTCAAAGCTTCCGCCCTCATGACAGCCGCTAAAAGCGCTGGGTTTGATACATATTTGGCTTTGCTAGTCTACCATCAGTCTGGTGAATTAGAAGGATCTTGGGGATATTATAAGCGCTACGACGAATCTGACTCAGAAGAAGAGACGATGGGAGAAATTTATGAGGAGGAATATTCCCTAAAGCATTGGATCACAGCCAAGGGGGAGTTTCTAGAGTTTAACCCTTGGTCGATCTCTGAGGACGCTATTGTTTCGAACCGAGAGATTGATAGTGAAGACCCCATCGAAAAAGAGTCCGAAGGATATACAGGTAATGCAGGATGCACGATGGATTATTGGTATCAACATGCGGCTGTAGTCTTATGGCCTCAATCACAACGCTATGAGGTGATGGCTCAGTATTGCTTTACAGAAAGTTGTCAGCGCCTTTTACAATCGCCTGAGAAATTTAAAGATCAGCCTTTTGAGAAACTGGCTCAAGCAATTCTTAAGAAACTCCCTCAAAAAAGTTCTTATCGTGACCAGGAAGCTATTCAAAACGCACTCCAAGGGCTTATTCTACGTAAGAAAATAGACCTTCTACTAGAAGCCATGCAACAGCTTGGGGAGTCTTTATTAGAATTTGATTCAGCAGACCTTTGGAATAACCTTGTAGCCGTGTTGCCTGCTCAGAAATGGAGCATTATTCTGAAACACCTTAATGAGGAGAATAAAGAAAAGTATCGTGAAGGAGTGTTTGCTTTGCTGAAGAGTCTGATACTTCAAAACCCATCGGAGGAGGTTGTTGAAACCTTTGTGAAAACGGTTCTCCAACATTATCCATCTGTCGAACGCTCAAACTCTAGAGGAAGCTTTCGCCATTACTCTCAACGTAAGGCATATCCAGCAGTATCAGAGTCCCTCATCATATTGCAGGCTTCTTGTTTTATCTCAGATTCCTCCATTCAACAAGACTGTATGACGTTTCTGGAGCATAATATGTCGCTTACCCATTTGAGAAAAACCTTGATTGAAACGTTGCTTCATCGTGACCTTTCTCCAGACTTTTTTACCGATCATTCGATCACCCCTCTCTTCGCTAATCGCTGTATTGAAATCCTCCAGCAAGAAGTGAATCGTGAGATTCATCCCTTTGCTGATTGGGCACGTCCTTGTCCTGAGTTTGATAATCTCTCAGCCAAACTTCAAAAGGAATTAGAAGAGTTTATGAGAGACGGTTCACGTGAAGAGTATGAATTCAAATACAAAAAAGAGATTCGAGAGAGGGTTCAACAATGTATCACATCTCATAAACTCGATCTATCCTATGTCACGATTACTAAGGGAAGCCCTCACATTCTCAAGTGCACTAAGACACAAGAATCCTATCTACAAAAGCTCAAGATAAGAGAGTCTGACCAAACGTTCTTAAGGGCGCTACAACATAAATACCTAAGATAAGTTAAGAAAATGATCAATTTTGTAAATTTTACCTACATTCTGATCGTTTGAGATTTTTTATCCAATCATTCACTAAAAATAACTCCCCTATATTCATCTATAGTTCATCTTCTGCGTGCTATGTTTCATACATCAAGTAACACTAACACATTAAAAACTTATGAAACTTACTAAATTAGCACAACTCGCAGCCATCGGAATCACAGTAGCTAC
>CAYUKP010000213.1:0-3468 GCA_964445335.1 uncultured Verrucomicrobiales bacterium | reverse complement strand
GAAACCAAAGGTCTGAGATTCTCATCAAAGCTAAATCTATAAAGATGTTAGCATCTTTTACTACTACCTTCATATCACACAGCTAGATCAGTGACTCCGCCTTCCCTGCCAGCTCTCCAAAGCTGATTTGTAAGAGATCTATCGCCTTAGAATGTGAGATCATCTCTTCTGCATAGGCACGAAGCACAAGCCCTTCGAAGCGTTTTGACTCTTCTGTTCCATGCCAAGTCTGAGGCTCCACCTTGCGAGAGCGGTTGCGAATACAATAGCCCTTATACGCCCCTTGGGTAATCACCCCTAGGTCACAAGCTCGACGCATCATTGCTCCGATAGACATGCCCCAGATCGCTTTGAGCTTGAGCATTTCACCATTCGATAAATTTCGTCGTTTTTCTCCTACAGACTGAAAGTATTGAGCCTTGGGGAATAAGAAGGCTGCCGCAAAGCGGTGACAGAGATTCTCCTTTACCCGATGCTCGATTCCCTCAGGAAGCTTCATGAGTAAATGACCCAACTCATGCAAGGCACTAAAACGGAAGCGTGGTAAATCCTTATCCTCGATTGTATCCCCAGCCCAATATTCATCAGACAAAGCAATCACAGGCACAGGGTTAGCGCCTCCTTGCAGATAACTAGCAAGCCCATCAAACCCCTCACTTTTTGGAAGAATACGCACTTTCACCCCTTGCTCCTCCAACATCCGGTGAACATTCGGAAGAGGATTCAGACCTAACCCCCAGTCCAGGCGTAGCTTAGCAGTGAACGCTTCAATCTGCTCAGGGATGTCTTCTGCCTTTTCCTGAGTGAAGTCCGCAGGGGCAAAGCTCTGCGACTCAATACCTAGGATCTGCTCGATTTGTAGGTAACGCTCGAAGTAATCGAGCGCTTCAAACTCAAGCTGACGTTGCACCTTTACCCCGACCTTAGAAGCCTTACGCCACTCCACCTGCGTGTAGGTAAACTTCGGCGGTGTGAGAAAGTAAGAAGTGCGAACCTCTAACGATTTCGCCAACTTACAAATAAATGCGGTATCAGAAGGAATCAGTCCCTTCTCATACTTCTGCAAGGTCGTATGAGAAATTTCGAGTTTTTCTGCCAAGGAACGTAGCGACCCTCCCCGCATCTTTCGAGCGTTCTGTATGCGCTCACCTAGTGCACGGTAATACTTCGCCTTCTCCACTTCCATAGAGATGTGCTTCTTTACTCCAGTAAGAGGGGCTGTGTCATCGCTATTAGAACGAGAGACGCGAAGAGGCTTGCGAGTCAATACCTCCGCCTTCTGGAGCGCCTCTGCCTGCGTAGCATGTAGTGATGAGGCCCGACGCGCGCCCTCTCGGATCACCGCCCAGCCTTTCTCTCGCTTTACCACCGTGTAATTGTTCATCATTGCATCTAGTTGTTCTCACGTTATTCTAGGAGCTCTTTTAGAAAAAGTAAATTACAAAGTTGACAAATAACGAGAATTTGTAAATCTGGGCATGAAGAAAGAGGAGTTGCTGCGAAGCCTCTCCTTTTTCCTCAAAAATCCTCGTTGAATACCTCTCTATACGAGTAGCTCCACGAAGTGCTTTTGATAATATGACAGTTTAAAAACAGCAGACGGAATCCGTGCGAGTCAAGCCAATTCGGGCTTCGAGAGAATAAACCTCATGAAATTTATAACCTTATGGCTAAACAAAATTATCATGTCACCCGCCGTGCGAACGGGCACTGGGCAGTCGTAGGAGCAGGAAACAGTCGTGCTTCTTCTCTCCACACAACTCAGGCTTCCGCGATTGCTGCTGCACGTCCACTCGCTCAGAATAACCGTTCTGAACTCCGGATCCATAATCAGCAGAATCGCATCCGTGAATCATGGAGCTACGGGAACGACCCTTACCCTCCAAAAGGATAGTCACTGTTGGACTAGAACTCACTGACTCAAGCCGCTCTCAGATGAGAGCGGCTTTTTTATTCATGTAAAACCTCTGCAAAGTTCAAGATCGGATCGAACTGCCTCTAGATGTTCATAGTGAGAAGGGAAATTTGGTTGATTACTCGCGCGGTCTGGGGATCCGGTGATTTGTTTCATACTCAAATAGAAATTCGACAGCTCTCCTCCCGTTGTCTCTCCCCATAACTCGATAAGGCGTTGCCGAAATGAATTTTGCATTTCTTGCTCACACAGAGTAGAATGAAGGACTAAGCGTGCTAAGTCTAGCAACGAGGTATCAGCTGTTACGAATAGGACGAGTGTATTGTTGCCATATCCCTCAATTGAAGCCTTGCACCAGTAGCGTAGCAAAAGTAGATCGCGGTGAGCATTCTCTATCTCTCGGTAAACTTTTTCGATTTTGGGGCTATGCACCTTCTTCAGAATCGGTTTTTTTGAATGAGGAGAAAGCTGATAGAGAGCCAAATGAGTAACCGTATGGTAGTGTAAGAACTCCTGGTGCATCCATCTAATCAGAGATTTGAATTTTTCTTTATTACTAATCTTACTCCTGCACAAAGATGCAAACTTTGTCAATGTTACCCGTGTCATAGCATCGCCTTTTAAAGGAGTTTTTAACGCCTTATCGGGAATTCTAGACGTGGCAACTTGCGGCAAGTTTCCCTCGGAAATATGTTGTGTGTCCCCTCTGGCAACCATGAGAAGGTCTTCATAATCTGCGTTATTGATTTTTTAAAAAAGTTCTAACCTATTTTGCGCATTTTCTGGATTCTCATGTAGCGCATAAACAGGCTCGATCTGAATATCACTCAGCCCACAAAAGAGAATAAAGGACGCACCCAGTTTTATAAATTCACTCTCACGACCGTGACTTTTGTCGACAACACTCAAAATGTTAATGAGCATATTTAAGTCAATATGAGCAATGCATTCACCCCCGTGAATTACTGACTCTTCTACATAAAACATATGATCGTAAGCGTCAATTTCGCGATCATGTAAAGCCAAGACATCATGCGCCTTATGATTCTCAATTATCAAATCGTAATCCGCCCGGCTAAAGGGGATTTCTTGTATGATATGCTCTAACTCCTCGCCATCAAATTCTGTCATGATCATGAGATTCTAAGTTGTGGATTCTGCCTCACAACCGGCGGTTGCAACTCTATGCAGTAATATTTGGCATGGTGATTCATATTTGCTAAAGAGCTGAGCGAAATCTGGCTTACTTGGCAAGAGAGATTGTCTTTCGGAGGGGCTTTTTCCCGAAAAAAGAGGAGCACGCTTCCGGGATGGGAAACGTGCTCCAAGCGGGATAGGTATCCTCACTGTATTGTCACAAACGTAGGCGCTATAGAGTTGCGTCCCCGCAGTTGCTCTAATCCTTCCTCGCTTGCAGGTGGTATCTTACGGAGTTCTGGGAAATTGCAATGGTGAGGGGCTTGATCGTCGGTGGGATTATGTTGCGGGTTAGAAGTTTAGCTCCCACTGGCCGTCTGCGCCTTCTTTTTTCTGGATTTGGAGGTCGTATTCTT
>CAYUKP010000212.1:1537-3490 GCA_964445335.1 uncultured Verrucomicrobiales bacterium | reverse complement strand
GGTTTTCTCTAAATAAAACTTGAAAGAAAAATCATGGATTTATTCATGATTTTTCTTTTTTACATAAGGTCGCTCACTCTATTTCTTTGACTTGTGGCAAAACTTGTAAACCTTATCTTGGCTTTTTGGGCCACTCTCTTCGTATCTCCACTTTTTGCACATGAGAGCCTAGAGCATCAGATCGAGAGAGCAAATCGCACCTTGGCAACTCACCCTAAGGATACGGAGGAGTTGTTTAACCGAGCGATGTTACATTTCCAACGTCAGCAGTACCAGGGTGCTCTTGAGGATTTGAAGGTGTTAGAAACCCTTGGAGAAATGCCTTCTGAGGCGTTACTTCTCAAGGCGAGAGTCTTGATGAAGCAAAAGACCTATAAGCAAGCATTCTCTACCTTAGAAGGGCTTCTCTCTCGTGAGCCAAAAAGCACTGACGGCTATCTATTACGGAGTCAGCTCAATCATCAGGTCAATCGAGGGACAGAGGCCGTAGCAGATGCCCGCAAGGCTATAGATTATGCGCCTTTTCCCTTGTTATTACACTATCGTCATCTTATCGCAATGGAGCGCGAATATGGGACAGAAGAGTCTACGGCCGAAGCCTTTGAACTCACCATAGCGAGGGTTGGAAGCTCATCAGCTCTATTGAACCTCTATGCGCAATGGCTCGCAAGCATTGGTAGGTTAGATCAAGCGGCATCTGTCTATGCACAGCTCAGGGATGAGATCCCCACCTTGTCCTTTACGACCTGGCTTGCCGAAGTTGAAATGTGGCGTCGGGCCATGCGACCACATCGAGCAAATGCTGCGATGCAACATGCCAAAGACGTTTGGCAAACCCTCTCTCCCAACATCCGCCGCCGTCAAGCGATGGTGGAAAGGTATGAGAGGCTCGTGAGTCAGATGCAGGAGGTAGAAGGGGGGACTTTATGATGTGATTTATCGAGTCTTTTTGATGTCTATGTTTAAATAAATTCGATTTTTTCTTTGTTATGTTATCACGGAGTGATAGGAGTGAGTGCATGATGAAGACGGAGAAAATATCCCTTACCAGAGCGTTGGTTGAATTAAAGATGTTGGATAAGCGCATCTATTCAAAGTCCTCATCCTTTGAACCAGTGACGACCTCTTGTGGAGGGACGCTTCCCAAAGGCATAAAGTCCGAAGTCGAGTTTAAAAAGTCTGTGAAAGCTCAGTTTCAGAGTTTGAAGGATCTAATGGCGCGTCGATCGCGGATTAAGTCTGCCTTAGTAAAGGCGAATGCTTCTACGACCATTAAAGTGGCTGATAAAAAAATGACGATTGCAGAAGCGATCGAGCGCAAGTCTTCGATCTCCCAAGAGAAGGAGCTTCTGAGGTTCTTGAAGGCGAAATACACAGATGCTCACGCAACGATAGAGAAAGGGAATGCAGAAATGAAGAGTCAGCTCTTGAAGCTTCTCGAAGCCACATATGCAAAGTCAGAGACGGAGATTTCAAAGGACGATTATGATAAGGTAGCCATCCCCTTCAAAGAGAATAACGAGACCAAACTCATTGATCCCATCGGACTCAAGGCGGTGATGGAAGAAATGGAGCAGTCGATAGAAAGCTTTGAGACCGAAGTAGATGTTGTGCTGAGCGAAGCCAATGCTCGCACGATGATCGAGGTCTAATCCCTTTTGGGTGTCAGCACGAAGAGATAAATGATAAGCCCCGCTCTATGGGTTAAGAGCATGCTCTTGGTCGTAGGTTCGAATCCTGCCCTTGCTTTGCAAGGTAGCTCAGTGGTAGAGCAGGTGACTTATAATCATTGTTAAGAAAGCATTAGAACATAACGGTTAAAACCCAGAGTTCATGAATCAAAGAATAACGCTTACACGGTAAACGTTCAGGATTCAACATTCGTTCAAATCCTATCTTCAGGTTGAGCTCTTATCAGCTCTTTCTCACCTTTAGGCAGTGCTGCCACCCAAT
>CAYUKP010000212.1:0-1437 GCA_964445335.1 uncultured Verrucomicrobiales bacterium | reverse complement strand
AGCTCCTGGAGGCAAAAGCGATTGTAGAGCGTGAGGAGTGAGGGCAGATGAGATCTTCGGACGGACTAGGGAGACGTCTTGTAGGGCTTGTTCCATGGTTTCGCCATAATAGAGCGTTGCTTCTCCTTGCCCGCTTTTCGTATGAGGGTGGTTTATTGAGGTGTAGAGGGTATGAATTCTGGTCTTGGTCTCATGAGCGGTCTGGAAGGGGTGTTTGAGCTGATGAGACTCAACCCTAACTGAGAGAGTGGTCTGGTCGTCATGATCTAAGTAGCGAAAAACCGTGATAATGTCGTTATCCTGTTCCCATTCGGGAGATTGATACGCTGCGATAGACATTTGGTTAATGCCTCCAGCCATGTCGTGGTAGATCTTCTCTTGGTCGCCTTCTGTGATGGTCAGATCTCCACTACCGGGCTTGTAGCGCGAACAGTGGAGCATGTCTCCTGAGGTGCGGCTTACGAGACCAATATGAGTCCACTTGTAAGATGAGGAGGCTTGTCGTCCAAAGAAGAGAAGGTCTCCTCCTTCTAAATCTGAGAGGTCGAGCAAGGAACGTGGGCCTTCGAAAACATGATAAAGATCCTTTCGGCTCTTAAATGAGTTGTAGATTTTAGCACAGCTGGGAGAGCTGTCTTGCGTAAGGTCTGGGTGTGTGTCTCCTGCGAGGCAGAGGAGGTAGCGCACCCAGCCTGAGCAATCGAATCCTGCGCGGTTAGGTTGCCCTGAGGTGATGGCGCCTGCGACTTGGAGTAGCTCGCGTGGCGTATTATTGAACAGGTCGTTTGGGCGGTCTTCTAATGTATCAGGGCATGTCCCACCCCAGACGTAGGGGAAGCTTCCATGTTGGCTGAGAGAAGTCTCTGCCTGGGATAGTAATTTGTTTTTATTTATCATGGCTACTTTTTTATACATTAAATGTCTCAGGTTCAAGAGAGTTGCCTTATTCCTTTGAGAGCTTCACCCGAGGGAGAATCATAAGGGATGCTATGGTAATTAGGAGCGCTGACAGGAGCGCAATCCATTGTGGAGGAATGAGGAGGGCTAAGGGGAGGGCGATAAAAGGTGAGGCCGCGCCTCGAATCCCTGCCAAAAAGCTATGAACACTGGTATATTCTGCGACGTTTTCTGGCGTGGCAAACTTGGTAGGCCAGAGGCTCCAGACTACATTTCCACCTGCTTTCCCAATCGCATAGATGACGCCTCCAATGATTAAAAATGGCACGCCGTCTCCAAGGAAATATACCAGAATCCCGATGGTGAAGACCGTGTTTATCAAGACGCGCAAGAGGTAGAAGTTCCATTGGTCAAAGAGCTTCCCCATTCTGACCACGAGACACAGAAAGATCGTTTCGGGAATAAAGGTCGAGATCAAGCCGACTTGAAAGGTATCGAGACTGTAACCATAGGTTTCGTTGGAAATATATTCGACAAAGA
>CAYUKP010000211.1:0-3520 GCA_964445335.1 uncultured Verrucomicrobiales bacterium | reverse complement strand
ATGTTTATCTCCTTGTAAAGCGTTAGGGAAAGATATTTTTTACAGCAATGAAAATCTTTTGTGCCTTGTGCGCTCTATTCTTTAGCTTTTTAGCTTATACACAATCCCCCTATTTTATTGACTCTCCGTTTGATTCTGGATGGGCTTATGGGTGGCTTATTACGTATGGTATGACCGCATTTAGCGCCTTGATCTCATGTATTAAGCCATTTCCTAGTTGGTGTTACTTTTGTGGGAGCATTTTGGCCTTTATCCAAGGCGTATTACGCCTTTTAAATGATACAACACAGTCAATTATTCCGCTAGATTTAGCGAACTATGAAATAACGGGGCCTTTTTTAGTCGCTACTTTTTTTATTACTCTCAGCCTAGCAAAGTGGAAGAAAAAACCTGTAGCGTAACAAACAACGGTATCAGCATCATATTTTTTGATCTACAATCTAGGCCATATTCTTTTTACACAATCAACAGCTCAGATGTTCGAACCTTTCTATACTTGATTTTGATAACCAATTCCTTCTAAAACCTCTATTGCTTGTTCGCTCTTGTTTAGTGTATAAAGATGCAGGCCATCAACTCCATTTTTGATAAGGTCTTTACATTGCTCAACCGCATAATCGCGACCAACCTTAGATATGTCATCGCCTTGTACGAGGTTCAAACGCTTCATTAGTTTTGCGGGATAACGAGCTCCAGCAGCTAAGTCGGCCATTCTAATCATTCCCTTTTTACTTTGCAAAGGCATGATACCTGCTATGATTGGTAGGTTTATTCCAGCCAAGGCACACCTCTCTCTAAAGTCATAAAAGTCATTATTATCGAAGAATAGTTGTGTACATATATAATGAGCTCCTGCATCAACTTTAGCTTTAAAGTAATCCATTTCTTTTAATCGGTTAGAAGTTTCAGGATGACCTTCAGGAAAACCTGCCACACCAATATCAAAACCACCTCCGGTTGGCGTTTTTTCATTATAATTCGATAAGAATTTTACCAAATCTTGCGCATATAAGAAATCATCTTGGCTACGGTCATAGTTGTCAGCACCTTTAGGTAAATCTCCTCGTAAGGCTAAAATATTACTTACCCCAGCCTGAGCGTATTTCTGAATAATCTCTTTAATTTCATGTTCCTTGTGACAAACACAAGTCAAATGAGGTACTACAGGGGTAGATGTATCAGAGAGAATTTTCATAACAAGATCATGGGTTAAATCCCGTGTTGATCCGCCAGCTCCATACGTAACACTAACAAAATCTGGTTGGTATGCTCCTAACTGTATAATTGTTTCATACAAATCCTGCGCGGTCTTTTCATTACGAGGCGGAAAGAATTCAAAAGAGATACTAGGAGACTTATCCTTAAGGATTTGAGTTATTTTCATCGGTAATTCGGAATATAAATAATTTCTAAGCTTGGACTAGACTTTCCTTTCTAACATTGAAAAAAGCTAAATCAAGAAAAACACATCTACAAATCACAATATGTTGATATTATATTTATTTAGTAAGATTTATTGTTTCTTTAAGCTGTGCAGCTACATTTAAAAAATCGTCATACTCAGGCTTCCATCCTGCCTGTTTTAGCTTAAGGTTTGATACAGCCTTGTGACTCCAGCCCCTCTTCGAATTAACACGTTTTGGACCAGTCGGGGGCAAATCCATCGCAAATATTTGTGCTAACCCTTTGTACAAGTTTATTTGCAAAACCGGATGAGAGTCTGAAACATTGAATATCTCACGCGCATACAGACCTCTAGCACAACCTTCAGCAAGAAATAGTAGAGCACTCGCGGCGTCATCTCGATGAATTTGATTTATAAATTTGTGGCCATCTTGTTCGATAACAGCCGTTTTATTAAGCATTTTTTTAAGAACCATACTTCTCGAGGGGCCGTAAATACCCGCTAACCTTGCCACAACACCATTCTGTTCTATCACATGTTGCTCAGCAGATAAAAGAAGCCTTCCTGTTTCTCTCATAGGCTTTGTAATAGATTGCTCATTTACCACTTCACCTTCTGTTTGCGCGTACACAGATGTACTAGAGGTGAATATTATAGGGGTTCCTTTAAATATTTGTGTTAGGTTTTGCACTCCTTCAACAAATACAGCTTGATACGCACGACTCCCACCTCGTCCAGAACTTGCACAATGAACAATAACATCCACAAGTCCAATTGCTTCATACAACTTTTCTACGCTTTTAAAGCAGGAAACATCAGCTTCAATTGTTCCGTCTTCACCTGACTTTGTAATTGCAAAAACCTTCCAACCTTGGGCTTTAGCTTGCCTAACAAGCTCAGCTCCGACGTATCCTGCACCTATAATAAGTAATCTTTTCACATGAATACTTATACCTTAACTCTACGATTTGGCATGCGTTTTCCATTAATTCTTGCTTGTATTAAATTAGAGCATGCCCCTGTGGCACGTAATTTCTGACAACACGCCTCAATTCGTAAGGTCTTTTTAATGGATGAATATCCCATTCTACTTGCAATACAATCGTTTAATACATCTAAATGAGAATCAGAAAACTCAGAAATTTTACCACAATCAATACAAACTAAGTGATTATGAGAGGGACTTTCTAGAAAATTAGGGTCATATGTATTCACCCCATCCCCTAAATCGATCTCCACCAACAACCCAGCTTCTACTAAGAGCTTAATAGTTCTATACACAGTCGCTCGCGAAGCTTTAATCTTTTCCTTTTTTAACCGCTGAAGCAACTCTTCTATAGTAAAGTGTTCCTCTTCAGCAAAAATCACTGAAACTATAGAATAACGTTGCGTCGTATGACGAAGACCTCGGGAACTCACATAAATGTCCAACCTTTCTTTTATCCCTTCTTTCATCAAAAATAAATATATCAATACGAGGTATAGAGCGCAATACTTCCTGCAAAATAATCAATAAAGGCAACCTACTCTCTCCCTCTCATGCTTTTATATAACTTTACTTCTTTATCTCTATTAAAACTCATGAAACACTTCTGAACAAATGCTGCCCAAGGTCATAATTGTTCGTACTACCAACTCAACATCCATGAAATATTTGTTACTTATTGCTTCATGTTTTGTTATCGTTAATTGCTCTCGGAACACATTAGAGGTTAATCAATATCATCTCAAGGGTGCTCAAAACCTAAGTAGAATAAGTCAAACTGTTAGAGGAGAAGCTCTCTATCGCTATGATCAAAATCTATTAAAAAAGGATAGAGAGCAAAAACATGGTCACTATTACACCTTCCGTTGGGATAAAAAAGCTATAAAACAAAACGGAGCACCCCCTATCCTAGAGTTTAGATATCGTCAATCTGCTACAGGTCAAACACCTCGCCTTGTAAAAAAAACATTACCTCTTAATGGTCGACCTATTACCGAAATATCAATAACTGGAGAATCTTACAAAAAAAGAGGGCGCATTCTTTCTTGGCAGGCTCTGCTCAAACAAGGTGACAAAACACTAGCCAAGGAGCAATCATTCCTGTGGGAGTAAATTACTCTAAATTCCAA
>CAYUKP010000210.1:0-3526 GCA_964445335.1 uncultured Verrucomicrobiales bacterium | reverse complement strand
CTTAAGAGGAAGATAGTGCATAGATACTTAATTGATCTCGTTCAGCTATCACAAAATATTTACCATTCTGTGAAAAACCGTATCCTATCAAAGTTGTATTTGTGGAGTAGACCTTTAAAGCTGTCTCCAGAGGAAAGTCGCTCGTGGTTAGATCAATAAGTAAGATGTCTTGATACGGCCAATGTAGAGTGACATCATAAAGCTTCCATGCATCAGTCTCTCTTGGAAGTCCTCCTCCAAATGCGCTGACCATTTGAATGGTTTGTCCTTCACAGCAACCAAACCCTTTGATGGTAGAATGATAGTCACAGATACGCTCTTGCTCTTCTGTGCGCTCTTCTTGGTGTATTAAACTCAAAGAGTCTAAACACCAGATTTCACGTTCCCCTCCTGTAATGCAAAGAAGGTATTTGTTGCTTGGATCAAATCCAACAGCCCATAAATCTTCATAGTTTCGATGAGCTAAAACTCGTTTCCAAGAATTACCAGGTGAGCAATCCAGACTCACGAGGCGGTTGTAATATTTTTCAAAGCTATCCGTTCGTTTCATTTGTTGAAGAATAGCTCATAGCTTAGGAAGAATTATGTGTCTAGATGCCAATCAATCTACTGTGGTGGGCAACAGTTAGACTTGCTTTCTCTAGAAAGCATTTATTCAAATTCCGATATTCTAAGGTTAAGCGCTTCTTATGAGGCGGGATGTTTAAGAAAAACTTTCGCTATCGGTGTAACCTTTTGAGAACGGGTGGGCACTTATGGGGTGAGGAGAGGTAAAAAACAAACTTCTCTTAAACCTTATTATAAATGATGAAAAACAAAACATTGATCACGACTCTGGCTGCCATATTGACTCTGAGCGCCCATGCTCGGCCATTTGAGAATCTGAGGGATTTGAACCAAGATTCGAAAATTTACCAATCCCTGACTCCAGATCAACAGGAAACACTAGCCTTAAGACAGGAGAGATTTCAAGAGCGGGCTTCTTCAAGTAGAGCGTCGAGTTTAAAAAAATGGCGATTATTGAGGAGAGTTAAAAGAAGACTGGGAATCAGGAAAGACCCGCTCGCTCAGTTTGTTAAGGAGAACATTACGCCTGAGCAAAAGGAGAGATTAAAAGGTCTACGTGAGAACTTACTCATTCTAAAGGAAGGTTCTGATATAACAGACGCACATATACAAGAAGTGAGAGAGTGTCTGAAGGAGGTTCTGAAGAGTGCAGATAGACCGTCCGAGGAGAGCAAACAGCAAGTCAAGTTGGCTTTGCAATCAGCCTTAGAAGATGAAGAACTCGCACCTTCGGAAATGTTACAAATCAGAAACAGTCTTAGAAGTATGGCGGACAGTGCGGGAGTCCCTCAGGAGCTTAGTGCTAATTTGAGAGAGGCGATACTAAATCTGATTGAAGCCTCAAATGTGACAGTAGAAGAAGCGCAAATTGTTATTGAGGATATCGTCGTTATTATGAAAGATGTGATGGAAAATCGTTTGAAATAGAAGCAACCACTATAAACGTCTTTGCCCTCCTCTGATCTTATTCATTACAGAAGAGGGGGGTAACCATTAGGCCACTTTGCGATAACAAAATGGATGACCATGACCTCAGGACACTTATTATCCAAGCGCAGGAAGGCCGTGAGGAACCCTTTGTGGAGCTTATAAATCAGCACCTTTCGAGGATAAGTCAGATCTCTGCAAGGTTTACGAAAAATGAGCAAGAGACGAAAGACCTTGTTCAAGAAATCTCTCTCGAAGTTTGGAAGTCTCTCAAAAATTTTAAAGGAGAAGCTCCCTTTGAACATTGGATCTCTCGGATAGCAATTAATAGGTGTCATCGCTTTCTCAAAACTCAGTATCGTGAGAAAAAGAAAAATGACGTGCTAAAGGGTGCTTATAACATAACTCCCTCTTGTAAAGAAAGTGTGAAGAGAAAAGAAGCAAGAGAGGTGTTATTCTTTGGTATGAGACAGCTGAAACCTGATGACGCGCTTGTTCTGGCTCTTAAAGAGTTAGAAGGCTATAGTATTGGAGAGATCTCGCAAAGGACTCGTTGGAGTGCATCTAAGATTAAGGTGAAGTTACACCGTGCAAGGAAGAAGCTTAGAACAATTTTAGAACAAACACAAGAATGGCCATGAATAAGAAAAACGACCCATTAGATGCTCTTTTTTTACAGGCAAGAGAAGAGCAAGACGAAGAGGCTCTTAAGGTAAGCCATGGAGCAATTATGCGTCTCCAAGCGACTTTGAAGGAGCAAGAGAAGGAGTGTTACACTCTCTTTTTTTACCGTAGTTTACTCAAGACTTGCACTCTCAGTTTAGGATTTATCATAGGTATAGGCTGGATCACTTACCTAAGCCTCGATACAGCTCAAGACTTTACTGTTAGTATAGAGTATTGGCTACTCTTTGGAATTTGAAACGTAAACGCTTCTTACATGAAAACAAAAATTTACCTCTTAATGGCAACGCTTTTTTTATCTGGAGTAATCTGCGGAAGCCTCGTTACCTTTTTAGCCATTCGAGCCGAAATTTACTCGACTCCCACAAAAAATTCAATGGAGCTAAGCGCTAAAGCTCTACGCTTTCTCAACCTGCGTCTCAGGCTCAGTGCTGAACAGGAGGCCAAGATAGAACCTATTTTAATGGACGCGCAAAGGGATATTTCCCCGCTGAGAGCGGAGATGAGATCTCATGTGTTAGCCCTTATGACAGCATACAATCCACGGATAGAGGCAGAACTGACACCAAACCAACGGGCAACCTTTCGTAAGTTCACTCATAAGTTGGAGAGCAACTTATCTCTAGACCTTGAAGAGGTCGACTAAAGGAGTTCGTATCTGTTTCTCAAAAAAGCAGAATCAATCCACTGGTGAGCAGCAGTTGGACTCGCTTTCTCTAGAGAGCTTTTTCAGGTAGATCGACAGTAGGGAAAGGTCGGCAGGGGTGATGCCACTCATTCTTCCTGCTTGTCCAAGGGTAGCGGGGCGGATCATGGCGAGTCTTTGCTTGGCTTCCGTCTTAAGGCTTGGTACCTTATCATAGTCTAAGTCCTCAGGGATAAGGGTGCCTTCTTGCTTAGACATGCGTTGGATCGTGTTCTGTTGCCTTTTAATGTGTCCTTCGTATTTGAAGTCAGTTTCGAGAATGTCCCAGAGCTCCTCAGAGTATTGCGAGCGGATCTCTTCGGGGAGGTTCTGCCACACATTATTGTCGCGTCTGAACCAATGGTCGAGCTTGACGCCCTCATGGCTCGTGGTGCGAACATAGTCAGAACCTTGCTTGAGGGTAGCAATCTTCTCTTCCGTGATCTCCTGTCGCTCTTTAGAGACTAGCCCGATCTCAGAGGCTTTAGGGGTAAGGCGCTGGTCGGCGTTATCTTGGCGTAGAAGGAGTCTATACTCTGCTCGGCTGGTAAACATACGGTAAGGCTCAATACACCCCTTGGTGACCAAATCATCGATCATGACGCCAATGTAGGCTTCGTCTCGACCTAAGGTGAATGTCCCCTCCCCTTTGACCTTGAGAGC
>CAYUKP010000209.1:0-3551 GCA_964445335.1 uncultured Verrucomicrobiales bacterium | reverse complement strand
TCGCCGGAGATTTCGAGACGTTTCTTAAGTTCTTCTACAGCTTGCACTTCCTTTTTTAAGAACTCTTGCCAGAGGAGAGGAGTCTCAGACTTGGGAGCTGCAGCGGCGGAGACCAATTTATCGTAATCTTGGAGGATTAATGGCCATGATTCGTTCTGGTAGGAGTGCAGTACACTGTCGCGGTCACGATAATATTCTAAAGGCTGTTCAGCAACAAACGCAGCCCATTGCTCCGGGGAACGCTTCATCTCAACTCCTTTTAGGAAGTAGTCACGAGCTTTCTGGAATGTTTGGTACTGGATGTAGTGATAATTTTTCTTAGGGTACCCAATTTTCCAATCGTAAAAAAAGTATGTTGCAATTCCTAATAGTAGAGCAACAACCAGAATTGCTCGCATCCAGAACCATTTGGCAACGGGACAATGCTGTAAGTATTTGTTATCCATATTTCTTAAATTTTGCTTATTGATGAAGACCGTCTAGAAAACCGAGCTCATACAGGGCGTTAAGACCTTAAGGTTCACCGTAAGTTTACACCCATCCATTAAATGGTGTATTGAATACTGAAAATAATCAATCGCTTTGTCAAAAAATCGTGTAATTAAGACTTTATCTCTCTTAAGTAACGACAAATGACACCATTTGCATAAAAACTCTCTTCCCGAGAGAGTCCTAGAACGTATGATATAGCACTACGAATGGAGCCTTTCAGCCGCTCTGGTCGCATACGCTGTATAGAGATAGAGGAACTTATGCATCGTCTAAACTCCTCGCGAAGGCACCATCTTGGTCAAAGGAAATGACCATGGGTCTACAACAGACCTCACAGTCATAATCTACTTCGCAAGGAGTCTCATGTTCTGGAGGGTGCGCGACATGGAAAAACTCAAAGCATGTTGGGCACTGGACCTCAGAAAGATCTACCATGGCGCGTCCTTAGTGAACAGGAATCTGCACCTTATCTCCAACCTTGACACGCGTAGGTGTAATCTTTGGGTTAGCTTCTTGGATTTCAGCTACGCTCACACCATATTTTTGAGAGAGCGCCCAAAAGGTGTCGCCAGATTTGATGGTGTGCGTCTTCGTTTTTGGTGCTTTAGGAACAACCTTTTGAGAGACGACTTTCACCGGTTTCTTGGCTTCTTGGACAATCATGTGAGAATTATCGTTGAGAACCTTCACCTTATTCTGAGGTTTGTTACCGACTTGTTGCATCGCAGGCGAGACCATGCTCACTTTTCTCACAGGCTTTTTAATACCGAGTCCAGCTTTAAGAGGTCTGTTGTTATTGAGACTACGCAGTTCTTGTTCATCAACTTCGAGACGGGCAGCGATAGACTTGTACGTTTCTCCGGCATGAACCCAAGTGTATGCTTGGTTCTTCGAAATCTTTGGAGCTTCTTCCTTCGCACGGTCAACTGCAGATTGCTCTTCCTTGGTATGAGGAATAGGTTCAGCCTCAACAACATCAAGTTCGCCGCTTTTGTAATACTTACTATGAAGAGCAATCGCACCTACAGCAACAAGGTGAAGAATTAAGAGGACAAAAAGCCCCGCAAAAATTTTCTTACTCACACCTGAACCGTCATCATTGAATCCCGCACCGCGTTTGGCCACAACGGCGCGGTGCTTCTTAGCTCTGTCATGTCTAGTCACAGCACGTAAAACCTTGTCCTTCGTATTCTCAGGTCTCCGGCGTCTATTGAGTTGGCGTTTATTCATATCTTGCAGGTAAAATTATTAAACTAAGCCATCTACTATTGTCCGAAAAGCGTCCCCCCTCTCCTCATAACTTCTAAACATGTCGAATGATGAAGTTCCTGGAGAAAAGAGAATGTAATCCCCCTCTTCGGCAGATAGTTGAGCTTTAGTAACGGCCTCTTCTAGGGACTCACAATAGAGGGTTTCTATGTCACCGGAGAAAAGTTTTACTAAATTTGGCCCAATTTCCCCGATAGTTAAGCAAAGTTTAATATTTTTTGCAAGCTTCTCTTTCAAATTTTTATAATTTAATCCCTTTTCCTTTCCACCTACTATTAAAATTAATTTTTGTTCGAAAGCATCTAGAGCAGTTTCGAGCGAGTGAAGGTTGGTAGATTTTGAATCATTGATGAATTCTACACCATGTAGAGAACGGATAAATTCACAGCGGTGAGCGGGAGGTTGGTAATCCTGTAGTAGCGAATCGAGAGGGGCTGGAAGGTCGATCCCGAGGCAATTGATAGTAGCGGCGGCTGCCATGACGTTCTCGATATTGTGAAGACCTCTGAGTTTGGTCTGGTGGATATCAATTGCAGGAGCGGACTGGCTACAAATGAGACGGTCAGCGTAATTCCAATCAGCAGAGTCATCAAAGGCACTAAAGGTAATATGATTGGAAGCGAACTCAAAACCCTCTTCATAACGTGTAATCTTCCAATCAGTCGGAAGTAAGTTGAGGAAGATGCGTTCCTTAGCTGCGCGATAAGCCTCCATATTTGGGTATCGGTCCAAGTGATCCGGCGCTAAGTTTAGCCAGAGGGAAACCGAGGCTCTAAAGGTAGAAATAGTTTCTAATTGGAATGAACTGACTTCAACAACAGCGAACTCTGGAGCATCATTGAGAATCAGTTCGCAAAGTGGAACTCCATGATTCCCACAAGGAGCGGCGCTATGACCAGCCTTAGTGATAAGGTGAGAGATGATCTCTGTTGTGGTCGTTTTCCCATTGGTACCAGTAATCGCTATCGTCGTTCCATCATAATAGCGGTAACCCAACTCTAATTCCCCCATCACCTCCATTGTATTGAGAGAAAAGGCTTTCACGAGCGGACCATATGTATCAATCCCAGGGCTGACGACTAGATAGTCGGAGTAGACTTTTTCACCAGATTCGGGAGTGGCATTCCCGATCACCGAGACGCGACTATCCAAGCCGGCAGGAGAAGGGTTTTCCCGACTATCGAATAAGCGAACCTCTGCCCCTCTTGCGGCGGCTAAGTTTGCGGCCGCAACACCGCTACGACCAGCACCGAGGACGACTACACGCTCGTCTTCTAAAGTAAATAAGGCGCTATTCTCACGAGAATATTGTATAGGAGGCAAATCTGACATGCCTCAGCTATACACATGAAATCATTCTCATGAACACTATTTTTTCAAAATAATGTAGGACGCACTCACAAGAGTCGTCCTAATCAGAGAAGACTCGGATTACAGAACCTTGAGGAGACCTAAGCCAAAGATCGCTAGGAAAATTGATAAGATCCAGAAACGGGTGATGACCTGGTTTTCATGCCACCCCCCCAATTCAAAGTGATGGTGAATAGGAGCCATCCGGAAAATACGCTTACCACGTAGCTTGAAGCTTCCCACTTGGAGAATAACGGAGACCGCCTCCATGACAAAAACGCCACCAATAATGACGAGGAGTAGTTCCTGCTTCGTACAGATGGCTACTGTTCCGAGGGAGCCACCGATTGCGAGAGAACCAGTATCCCCCATGAACACTTTCGCAGGGTGACAATTAAACCATAAGAAGCCAAAGCCTGCGCCGACTAGAGCCATCAAGA
>CAYUKP010000208.1:0-3569 GCA_964445335.1 uncultured Verrucomicrobiales bacterium | reverse complement strand
AAGGCACTCAGGTCAACTTGACCATTGGCAGGCACCCAGCTTGGCACATAGGTTGCCCCATCTTTTACGAACCCTGAAATTTTAATCTCATCTAGATAGACCCGATTTGATTGCTCATCGGCATCACCTCGGAAGCGAATCACACTATTCTCGCTGAAAGGCACGTCTTTGATCACCACATGTTCCTGCATAAAGGCTCCGTTATTATAATCTTCTTTACAGACCCATTCCCCCACAGTTTGATAATTCGCCCCTCCATCTGACGAGTATTGGAGCAAGAATCGGTGCCCTCTTTTCATTCCTCTGGTAATGTAGGAGAAGTCAACGTGCACCTCTTCAAATTGAGAGAGATCTAGTGCATTGGTTATGCGAGACTTTCCTGTCCCTGATCTAATCTGAACAGAATTATCTCCCTGTGCAGAGTTTCTACTTCCTCCAGTATAAAGCTTCGCATAGAAGCCACTGCTCGTCCAGTTTCCGAGTCCGTCTTCGAAATCATCGTAGGTCAACTCAATTGGCTTACGTTCTGGCTTAAAGTCGATCACAAGCTTAGGACGTGCACTCGCATAGGGGTATTCCTTGGAGGCATACTCTGCCATTACTCCGTTTCTTAAGGTATTATAGAGGCCAATTGTTAATTTCTTATCACCTTCCAGCGCATCTAATAACTCATCTGTGACATCAATCTCCACATCATCACCATGGCTCCAGCTCTTAAGCGGAGTAGAAGAAAAGGCTGGGGCATTACTTCCTTTGATCGTCGTTTCATTCCAATCATTATCTTCTACTAAGGCCGCGTGATAGTCACCACTTAACTTCTCTTCCAAACTCACAGAAGAGAGCTGGATTCTTGCGGAAATAATCTCCTCGTCTGAAGGAACATCCGAGGCATCAAATCGAATACAAGAACGTCTGTCCCAATTTGCGCTAGCATTCTTGACTTGTAAGATAGGGTCTGAGCCAAAGTTGTAAGCACGACGATACGTGGAATCAGCATCGGCACCTAGGGTCATCGTTGAACGATCTCGATTGTCTACAAAGTCGATATAATCATACAATAAGGTATTCATCTCCTTTATCTTCTTCTGAAGCTGTGGATAAGGAGTCCCTGCTTCATTTACGATCCCCTTGTTTGAGCCATTTTGATCCCTGAAGCGGAACCAGTGAAAGCCAACCATAAAGGGCTTTGCCGCATTTTCAGTCAAGAAGTGTTGATAATATGCTGCTCTAGAGGTTTGGTCTGCAACCTTCCATCCTGCGCCATGCTCGTCCAAGCTTGGATTCTTCTCCATCGCATAGAACTCAGAAAACAGGAGTGGACGCTGGCTCGCATTCGAAATACGTTCAAGCTCACTGTGTCGGCTCCCCCAACGATGATAATGATTCAACCCAATAATATCCAAATATTTCCCAACCACTTCATAAAACGCATCAGGACGCACCCAACTCCTATTAAATCGTGGGCCTAAGATCATATGATTCGGATCTACCGCACGAATGGCGTTACACACAACGGAGCAGTAACGCTCAATCATCAAAACAGAATAATTATGCTCATCTTCGCTTGTAAAATTAGAAGCATTTTTTCCTATTGACCTCAAATAACTCTGAGCTTTCTGATAATTCAAATCTGTAGTATCTTCCACGGCCAAATGTGAAGCTAATCCACCTTTGTATGACCATGACAGTTCATTATCGATGAAGTAACCAAAGACCTCTGGATCATTCTTATACTGAGCAAAATATTGTGCGGCCTCCTGACAGAATGATTCAAACTCTTCATCAAAGACTGGAATTTCAAGGTCATCTGAGCGTGTTCTCTTATAATTACTGATAAAGCTATATTTGGGACAATATGCCAACTTATTCTCTGCCTGTAACGTATGGTCGATAATGCTTTCATCTGACCAGTTAGCTAGACCATTCATACCAAATGATTTAACGATTTCATGAGCCTTTTGTGCCGTCGTTCCATTGATCAAATCAACCGAAGTCACAGCTTTATGAATATAACGATACCCTTCAGGATCAATCACCCACCAACGTCCGTCTATCTTCTGCGTGCGAAAGAACCCTGTCGCTTCAAACTGCCCCCCAGCCTTCCAGCCCCCATAAGAGGAGAGTTCTAAATTTTCAGTAACAGGGTAATACCCCTCAACCTCACTCAACTGTCGCGCCTGATACGTGTGATATGCTCCTGTGCTTTCCTTATAAATGCTAGCCGTCTCTGCATAACTAGGGAGAGACAAAAGACCTATAGTCGAGATCATCGCCACTCCTCGCAAAGGACGAACAAAAGATAATATTTTCATATGTTTTATTATAAAATAAACGCATAAAAAACTATTACAACAAAAATAAAGTGGAATTTTAACCCCAAAATTTTAAAAATTCGAAGTCTCATCAGCCCCCTCCCCTCTTCTTAGGGCAATTAACTATGGAGTCACCGCAAAATAAATTGCCGAACTAAAATATCTTAAGTCTTTGTGATTTAAAGACTTAGAGAGAATTAAATTATTAGTTTAATATGAGAAGACTCCTATGCGAGTTTTTCTACGAAGGATCGATACAAGAGAGTAACTGGTCGTTACACAAACCTGCTCCTCACAGTACACCAAAAAACTGAATTCACCACTTGAGTTAATTCCTCAAGTGGTGACTCAGCTTAAATCTAAAATATAGAAATGTTAATCTTGGTTCGCCTCAATAAAGGCACTCAAGTCAACCTCTCCATTGGCCGGAACCCAGCTTGGCACATAAGTTTCCCCGTCTTTTAAGAGTCCTGAAATTTTGATTTCATCTAGATAGACACGATTTTTCTTTGTATCAGCATCACCTCTGAAGCGAATCACACTGTTCTCATTAAAGGTTACATCCTTAATAACGACTTGCTCCTGCATGAAGTTACCGTTGGTGTAGTCTTGTTTACAAACCCAAGCTCCAACTGTTTCATAACTCGCCCCACCATCTGATGAGTATTGAAGTAGGAATTGCTGTCCGCTTTGCATCCCTCTAGTAATATACGAGAAGTCCACATAAATCTCTTCAAACCCTGAGAGATCCAGTGCATTGCTCAAGCGAGACTTACCTGTGCCAGATCTAATCTGAACAGAATTATCCCCCTGTGCAGAATTTCTACTGCCTCCAGTATAAAGCTTCGCAAAGAAGCCACTGCTCGTCCAGTTTCCAAGTCCCTCTTCAAAATCATCATAGGTCAATTCAATTGGCTTACGCTCAGGCTTAAAGTCGATCATAAGCTTAGGACGTGCACTTGCATAAGGATACTCCTTAGAAGCATACTCCGCCATAACTCCGTTTCTCAATGTATTATAAACACCGACTGTTAATTTCTTATCTCCATCTAAGGCGTCTAGTAATTCTTCCGTGACATCAATTTCCACATCATCTCCATGACTCCAACTCTTAAGCGGAGTAGAAGAAAAGGCAGGAGCATTATTTCCTTTGATGGTCGCTTCGTTCCAATCATTATCTTCTACTAAGGTCGCATGATAGTCACCACTTAACTTCTCTTCCAAACTAACGGAGGAAAGCTGTACTTTTGCGGAAAT
>CAYUKP010000207.1:0-3614 GCA_964445335.1 uncultured Verrucomicrobiales bacterium | reverse complement strand
CCTTAATGGGGACCCTGATCAGGCTAAGAATGATTATCTCTTGATAGCTGATAAGTTTAAGATTGATGATACCATTAGGCCTTTAGCGTTATGGAAGGCAGCTCAAGTGATGAAATCACAAGGTAACTCCACGGCAAAGGCAATGTTTACTAGCATTAAGGAGGAGTATCCAAATTGGAAAGCGCCATCTAATTAGTTCGATAGGGAATCATATGGGACTACCTGTTCGCAATAGAAGGCGAGGGACACAAAAGCCTTCTCGTGACAATGAGGCAATCTATTGCCCTGCAGACTGGACTCATCCCCCTCCAGTAGGGGTGCTGACAACTGCTCAGCTAAAGAACCATTCTGCAAGGCAGATTCGGAAGGTCGACTTTAGACCTCCTGTAAACTGTGTGCATGTTCCCAAAATTGTACATGATCGGCTTTCTATAATACCTGATGTCATTCAACCACGGGTGATACATCAATTAAAAGATGTAAGAGTCTTTTCGCAAAACGGCGTTTTATTGACACAGGATAATCGCATTATAGTAGATTTATCTCCTGACTTTAAGCCTTCGGCTGAGTGTCCTCACCGTTTATTGCGTTATACGGGATTACCTAAGGTGCAGAAATTGGGAGGGAAAGGTTTTTTATTGGTATCTGCGGCTTCTTGGAAAAACTATTTCCATTGGTTGGTCGATACCTTACCGACTATGCGATTTATTGATTGGGATGAATATGACTATATTCTGGCACCTACCAGCCGAAGGTATCACACTCTATCCTATGAGGCTCTTGGGATACCTGAGTCTAAGATTATTCCTTTAGAGCATAATACACATTATAGTATTGAAGAGCTTGTTCACATTCCTAGAGGAGAGGTTGCCTTAATACCTGATGAGGCTGTGGAATATTTACGCGAACTCTTTGGTGTAAGCCCTTCTGCAAACCCTAGTAGAAAACTCTACCTTAGCAGAAATGATGGATGGCGTAGAAGAATCACGAATGAAGATGAGGTCTTAAAGCAGCTAGAGCGCTATGGTTATGAACTTATTATCATAGGAAAACGGACGATAAAGGAGCAAGCTGAGTTGTTTGCTCAAGCTAGTCATGTGATAGGTCCTCATGGAGCTGCAATGACCAATCTGGTGTTTGCTAGTGAGAAAACGAAGCTCATGGAGTGCTTCTCTGGAACGTTTATGTTTCCTCATTTCTATCATCTTTGTGCAACAATGAAGCAACCGTATTTAGCCCATTGGACTGAAAACCCTACAGATGCCCCAGATGGTCCAATCGATTTAGAATCGTTTCTACCGCTTGTAGAGAAAATGGAAAGTTAATCTACGAGTCTATTAGATGTTCCACAATCTCTGCAGCGAAACCATCTGAGAAATAAGGCGTGAACAGCAGTAGGAACAAGTGTTCCAATAAGAGGCCATTGAGAAGCTCTACGATGTAACACATTTCGTTTTGGGGTGAATTGTTTTGCTCCGCAAACGATACATTTTGCTTTTTGAGCTGTGAGGATATGTATTGTGGTGAGTAAGGCAATGACCCCTAGGCTACCAAAGATGAAATATTGTTTAAACTCATTTTCAAGGTCTAAAAATACAATGCTTATCATTCCAATGACGAGTGCTGGAATCAAAAGGAACGCAAGGATACAACAGAAAGCGCCAATTCTGAATATTAAGGGGGAGCTATGCATGACTCCTCGAACATAGAAGATGGACTCTGGACTTTTTCCTTTATTGACCTTACGACTAGCAGTTGTCTTTTTATTACGGTTTTCGTCTTCGTCGGTTATTTTATCCTCTTTATGAGCTTTTAAAGGTTGAGCCTTAGGTGGCTCTGAGTGTTGGTCTTTACTGGAATGTGTTGAATTCTTTGCTACAAAAGTTCCTTTCTTTTTTGGGATAGAAGGGGCTTGTTTACTTGAAGGAGACAGGAGAGGTGATGTGTTTTCTCTAGCTGTAGGGGATAATTGGGAGATGTTTTCGTAAGTTTTTCGCAATTCCTTGATGTTTGAAGAAATAGAGTCACTCTCATCTAGATTATCGTGAGAAATTGTTCTTGTTGCTTGAAATGTTTTCTTCTTTTGTGCCTGTCCTTTGTTATTAATGGGATGTTTCGATCGCTCTGCAGGTTTGGTAGGTGGAGATAGAGGTCGAGATTGGTTTGTAGAGCCTTCGTTCTTTTCGAGAATAATTTTTAGTTCAGGTGATGGCGTTGAGGAGTCTTTGGGTTCTACAGGAAGTATTGGTTTTGTTTTGTCTTCTGAAGGTGTTGAGGGAGCCTTCATTATTGGTGTAGGAGTCTTGCTCTGAACAGGAATTGGAGTAGCGACTTGAGCGGAGGGGGGAATCTTTGCAGTAGTTGGAGCATTGTTTTTAACCTGAGCAGGAGCGTTTACTTTAACAAAAGTATTAGTCCTTTCAGGTTCGCTAGCCTTTGTCGTATTTGAAACATTGTTCTTAACTGGGGGGGGAGTATCGACTGCAACAAAAGTATCAGACTTTACAGGTAGATGTGTTTCGACCTTAGCAGGTGCGCTAGACTTTGTAGTCTTTGGAACATTGTTCTTAATTGGTGCAGGAAAATCGACTTCAACAAAAGTATTAGTCTGCACTGGTGGAGTGTCGCCCTGAGCCGTTGGTTGCGAAGAAATAGTCGCGTTTGATACGGTATTCCTTTGTAGATGACTTGTTTGTTCGCTTGTCTTTTGGGACAACACTTCGCCCATTTCCCCTTCCAATGATGACTGTTGCACTAGAGGTTTAGAGGGGGGATGTATTGTCTTTTCTTTTGGTCGCTGAGAGGTAGGGATTGAAACGTCTACAATAGCGGGTTGGACTTTTTGTGGGGAAGGCAGTGAGGTGTCTGTTTGTGACACAGGGACGAATTGGAGAGGATTTTGAGTTTCCGTATCAGGAGTGGTTTTCAATGAAAGGGGAGTCCTACAGAGAGGACAGAATCCTAGTTGAATAGATGTCTCTGATAATATCGCATCACATCCTTTACAAATTAACTCCTGTTCTAAACTCATCTACCACCAGTATTTATCTGTTCAGAGAGTGACTTAATATCTCATGAGAGAAAAGCTTTTTTAGCGTTCAGTCATGTGTGGTGGCATGACTTTCTATAAAAGGCTCTAATTGTTTGTTGCGTTAGTCAGTTTTTTTAAGAGGGGGGCATTAGGTCTGGCCTATTAGTGGAAGTGCGGAGAATGGATTGTTCGGCTCTCCATTGATCTATTTTGGCATGATGCCCAGACAATAGAATATCAGGGACAGAGATTCCTTCATAGGTTGCGGGTTTTGTATAGGCTGGGGCTTCTAAAAGGTTTGGATTACTGAAGGATTCTTCAACTACGGAGTTGTCGTCTCCTAAAGCTCCAGGAATAAGCCGCGCGATAGAGTCGATGACAATAGCGGCAGCAATGGCTCCATTTGTTAGAATATAATCTCCTATACTGAGCTCCTCATCTACGAGTTGTTCTACGACTCGATGGTCTACGCCTTCGTAGTGTCCACAGAGGAAAATTAAATGTTCATGATCAATTGATAGTCTTTTTGCGTCAGCTTGTTTATATTGCTTTCCTTGAGGTGTCATGAGAATGACTTTTGTGT
>CAYUKP010000206.1:0-3624 GCA_964445335.1 uncultured Verrucomicrobiales bacterium | reverse complement strand
TTAGGGACTGGATGAAGCTTGATGGGGAGATCCTCAAACCTTCTATTGAGCACCCCAAAAGGCCCATTGAGGGGTTTCAATGTAAACGTTCTGAGGTGAGTGGCAAGCGTCTCTGGGGATACTTTTCTCAACTCTACCCTGCAGCCCCATCATTTTTTGAAAACAACTTTGTCTTAAATTTCTGCCCCTTAGTCTGGATGAGTGAAACAGGAGCGAATATTACACCAGACAAGATCTCTAAAGCGGTGATGGCGCCTATTGAGGAGGCGTGTATGGTGCATTTGCAAGAGGTGATTTCCTTACAGAAACCTGAATATTTAATTGGGGTGGGCGCTTTTGCTGAAAAACGGTTATTGAAGGCTCGTAAGGCACTCAACCTTACAGACACTAAAGCAGGAAGAATACTCCACCCATCGCCAGCAAGTCCTGCAGCAAATCGAGGGTGGGATCAAGCCGCTGCTAAACAGCTTCAAGAGTTAAACGTATCCCTGTAACAAGAGACTTTTCGTCTAATTTTTTTCTTTCTGCGCCTCTAGATCGGCTTGTTGGTTGGCTCTAGACTCTGATGTCATTGCGACTGCTAACCAGTGGAATTCGTAGCTATGATCTAGCGCTACTTTGATAATCATTGTCAAAGGGACAGCCAATAACATTCCTACGGGCCCCCAGAGCCAGCCCCAAAATAATACGGATACAATGACAACTAGGGTCGAGAGTCCAAATCTTCGACCCATCAGGCTTGGCTCTACAACATTTCCAATAAAGATATTAATACAACCATACCCTGCTACGATAATGAGTCCGCGTGGGAGGTCATATGCTAATACCGCTAATATGGTCGGAGGAATCCCTGCGATGATAGAGCCGATCACAGGAACATAGTTTAAGGTATAGGCCAAAATAGCCCATAGGATAAAGAAGTCTAAACCGCAGGCTCTACACAAGATACCTGCTAGAACCCCCGTAATAAGGCTGACAAGTGTTTTGATACCCAGAAAGCGTTGCACATCCTTAGTCGCAGCAAACATCCGAGCGAAATTGGGGCCCCGTGCATCACAAATAGCCGTAAATCTACGTCCAAATGGGCGAGCCTCGGTTAGCATAAAGACCGTTAGGATTAATACAATGAAGGTGGTGCCAAAGAATGAAGCAACTCTTCCGACTAATCCAGAACCTAGAGAGAGTACCTTTTCGACATGTAAGTTATCGAGTTGCTCTTTCCAAAGATCATTAAAATAAAGTTCGACAGCTTCTTGGGCGTTTTCAAACCCAAAGCCTGTCAGGGAATTAATAATCATTTCCGAGGTCTCATCAATGCGGAGCCTTAAGAGAGGATAATATGTTGCATCCCATTTGGCTTCAAAATCCCCTAATAAAGAAACGGCAATTGAAGCCAAAACAATTAAAAACGCAAAGTCCACTAGTACAGTTAGTAAAACCGCTAAGGCTCGGGGGATACGATGGTTTCGTAACCAATCTGTAATGGGGTAAGAAATTGTAGCAATGAATAACGCCAACATAATTGGAATAAAAAATGCCTCAGACAATTTTAAACCAGCAATGACGATAACCATTGCTGCAAGCATTACTAATACCTTAAAACCAGATTCCTTTGCCACTACATATTACATAAGACGTATTAAAGAATTCTGCAATCAACAAATGGCAACAATCTCCTAAATACCACCAGCTTGTCTTTTTCTTTAATCGTCTCCTGATAAGAGCGTTTTGAAAGAGAATCAGAAGGTTGGATTTTTGTTTACTTTCGCTTTTTTAGGCTTGCTCCTCTGAGATTTGGCCGATTTAATCCGCCATGGCAGAAATTCCTCTCGAACTTTCTTTTGATGATGTTTTAATGGTTCCTCAATACAGTGAGGTGATACCATCTGATACCGAGACGGACAGCTCGTTGACTGATGGGATCAAGTTGAACATTCCTATTATCTCAGCAGCTATGGATACAGTCACGGAGTCTGACTTAGCTATTGCGCTCGCTAGGGAAGGTGGAATAGGGCTGATACACAGAGCGTGTTCTATTGAGGCTCAGGCTCAAATGGTCAGTAAGGTCAAAAGATCTGAAAACGCAGTCATCCAATCTCCACTGACGGTCTCTGTAGATCATATAGTGGGGGATATTAAGCAAATCATGCAACAGCAAGGGTTCTCAGGGTTCCCAGTTGTGAATGAAAGTAATGATCTTCTTGGGATGGTTACTGGACGTGATGTCAGATACTTTAAAAACAATGAGGCTTCAGTTGCGGAGGTTATGACGCCTTTGGCTAAGCTCATCACAGCTTCTGAGGCGACCACAATTTCAGATGCACGTCGAGTCCTCTATGAAAACAGAATAGAGAAGCTCCCTCTCGTAACCGATGATGGGAAGCTCGCTGGACTCATTACAGGTGCTGACATTGAGAAACGACTCCTTTATAAGTCAGCAGCTAAGGATCTTGATGGTCGCTTGAGATGTGCTGCTGCTGTAGGAGTGGGGCCAGATTATATGGAGCGTGCCTTAGCTTTGATTGAATCTGGGGCAGATGCTCTCTCCATTGATGCCGCTACTGGACATACCAGACGCGTGATGGATGTCGTAGAGCACATCAAATCAGAAACAGGTCATGTCGTAGTCGCGGGGAATGTTGTCACAGAGATGGGAGCCAAAGATCTTATTAGTGCAGGAGCTAATGCGATTAAAGTTGGTGTCGGACCAGGCTCGATCTGTACGACTAGAGTGATTGCAGGAGTAGGAATGCCACAGTTCTCTGCGATCCAAAAAGTCTCGTCTGTTTGTCGTGAAGCAGGTGTTAGGGTGATAGCTGACGGTGGAATCCGTTACTCTGGAGATATTGTGAAGGCGATTGGTGCAGGGGCAGATCTTGTGATGTTAGGATCATTACTTGCGGGAACCAGAGAGAGTCCGGGGCAACTCGTGCATCACCAAGGGCGTAGATTCAAAGCCTACCGAGGAATGGGGTCTTTAGGTGCACTCAGCAAAGGCGCTAGTGACCGCTATGCCCAGAACAGCTCTGGTAAGATGGTGGCCGAAGGGGTAGAAGGTCGTGTGCCATTCAAGGGTGCTCTTTCAGACGTTGTTTACCAACTTGTCGGTGGTTTGCGCTCTGGAATGGGATATGCTGGAGCATCAAGCCTCCAAGAGTTACGTGAACGTGCGAAGTTTATTCGTATCACCTCTGGAGGATTACGTGAATCTCATGCACATGATATTTTGATCACGGAGGAGCCAACCAACTACCAACAGTTAAGCTAAACTTACCAACTTTTTTATACTATGATACCTGACAATTACGTAGCAGTTTTAGATTTTGGTTCTCAATACACGCAGCTCATTGTGCGCCGTGTGAGAGAGCTAGGGTTTTTAGCGAAGCTCTTTCCGTATGATGAACTCGAAGATTTAGGTAAGCCTGGAGCTATTATCCTCTCTGGAGGTCCTAAAAGTACGTCCGCAGACGACGCGCCAGATTATTGTTTAGACACCTTAGATGCCTACAATGTTCCTGTATTAGGCGTATGCTACGGCATGCAGAGCTTAAATATCAAGTTTGGTGGCACGGTTGAGGCTTGTGACAAACGCGAATATGGCCCTGCACAATTGATGACAGAGGG
>CAYUKP010000205.1:3407-3636 GCA_964445335.1 uncultured Verrucomicrobiales bacterium | reverse complement strand
GCTTACCCACTCAGGTAAGCCGCTTATGTAACACATATGAAATAACAACTACTTAACAATGAAGTAAGCGGGTTGAAAATCAACTTTTGTGTAAATGTTCATTCTTTTTTTAAAAAAGTTTTAATAGCTCAAATCACTCACTTGAATTCGCATCATCTTTACTTTCATTCGAAGGCTTAAACTTTCTATCAGAAGGCTCCCCTGATGACTTATAATCTTCGCAACCATG
>CAYUKP010000205.1:0-3307 GCA_964445335.1 uncultured Verrucomicrobiales bacterium | reverse complement strand
ATCATGGTGATCATGGTGATCATGGTGATCATGGTGATCATGGTGATCATGGTGATCATGGTGAGAAACCAAACCTGCGGGAGATGCGACAGAGATTATCTCTTGATGGTTAGCTCTCATATCTTCTATGATTTTAGCGGTTCTCTCGGCCTCCTCAGCTTCCTCTAAAGCCTCTTTTTTCTTCCTCTTCCTCTCAACAAACCATGACAAGATGATGCACAGCTCATATAATGCATACATAGGAGCTGCTAACAAAAAGAGCGTCATAATATCTGGTGTAGGCGTAATAACAGCTGCCGTAACAAATATTCCTATAATCGCATAAGAGCGTGAAGTCACCATGATCTGACGCTCCAAAACACCTAGTACAACGAGCGTCATCACAACAACAGGTAACTCAAAAGCTAAGCCAAAGATCAATACAAACTGGGTCGTAAAGGAAATATAATCTCCTATACGCCAATCATTAGAAATCCCCATTTGGCTAGAATAGCTTGTAAAGAACTCTAAAACACGTGGCAGCACCATATGATAGGCAAAGAGCCCTCCACTCAAAAATAAGCCAAATCCTATAAAAAGCGCAGGAAAGAGCGCCTTTTTCTCATGCTTATGCAATCCTGGTAAAATAAACTGCAACACAAAAAACAATAATACGGGAAAGGTCACTGCAATTGCAGCATAGAGTGAGAGCTTAAAGGAAAGCATAAAACCCTCTGTCGGATGAAGCGACTGCATAAAAACTGTTCGCCTACGAAATTCTGCATCAGGGTTTGGGCCAGCACCTTTACTCTCTTTATAATACTTTTGCATGGCGAGGAGCTGAGCCCTCATTTCTGTATCTATATCTGGTATACCTTCTATATATACGCGTCGCTGTTTATCTCCCTCAATGGCTAATGCAGATCGCCATAGAACCACAGAGTCTACATGAAAAGAAAAGTTGGCATCTTTATCTGATGCGGTCTCAATGAAATATTTTCTTTGAGCTGGAGTCAATGCCTCGACTTCTTTGGCAACCTTTGTTGCTCGTTCCCATATTGCAGGTGTAAGCTTAGATGGTAATTGGTGCAATGATGCCTGTAGTTGCAGACTCCATACCCCATCGATTGGCTTACGCATAATCTCCATGAGATCATTCCTAAAGGTAAAGCAAAGACAAATCCCTATAACCAAAGTCACGAGCAACTTAATAAGAGTCATCCTCAGATCATCCAAATGATCTAAAAAGGGCTTTTCCTCCTCTGGATTGGTATCGTTTCGAAAGTCAAAGAGTTTTCCAAGTAAAAGCATTATATACGCCCAGGATTATTATCTGGTTTCTTTCTGTAACTGTTAGATACATTCCAAGTCAAACTCATAGATACTCTTAATCTTTACCATAGTAAACTCTCTCTAAGGCTAAACCGGCAGCCGGAGCACAATATTTAAAGGGGATCTGCTTACTCGGCTCGTTTAACATGGTCTCAAACTCGGCCTTAGAAATTCTCCCTTGCGCAAAATTAACAGCAACCCCTGTAAGGATTCTTACCATTTTATAAAGAAATCCATTAGCTGAATACCGAATGCATAGTTTACCCTCCATAATCATAAGCTCTGCCTGGGTAATTTCTCTCTCATACGATGTTTCATCTGTCTCATTCCCCCGTAATGCTGAAAAGTTCCTAAAGTCATGATAGCCGAGATATCCACCTAATGCTTCCTGTAATCTGCACAAATCAACATTTCGAGGAACATGCCAGGCTCTGGAAGCATCATGTGGATGTAAAACAGGAGTCGTCACAATAGTGTAACAATACGTCTTGGATACCGCAGAGAATCTCGCGTGAAACCCTTCATCTACCTCCTCGCAATACATGATTCGAATCTCTGAGGGTAACCGCGAATTGATTGCTGGAGTCCAGGCTTTTAGCGGGATGTTTATCCCGTCAGGAACTTCAAAATGAGCTACTTGAGCATGCGCATGCACTCCTGTATCAGTTCGACCAGAACCATATAAAGACACCGGAGACTTTACGACATCGGATATCACTTCTTCTAAGACTCCTTGTATCGTATCAACTGCAGGTTGCTTAGCCCACCCTTTATACAATGCCCCGTCATATGCAATCGTTAGCTTAATCTTCATTCTCTATATCAATACAGCATAACACTAACACATCGATAAGTTTTTACTAAAAAAGCAACCCTGCAAAAAATAAAAAAATCAGGTAATTTTTACAAAAAAGGGCACTTATGATCAAATATTTATGAAATTTATACAGTAATTTCATTTATCCCTTGACGACACACACCTCAAGCGCATTAATATAAAAGAAACAAAAAATATGCATAATGAATAAAAAACACATCAAAAATACAACCTTATTACTCGTTCTACTCTCTACAAAATCACTCCTTGCTGGAAACATTAATTTAGCCAAATGGACTCTCCAAGATCCAACTAGTGGGAGTAGTAAGGTAAGATCAACAGAATTAGTGGATAAATATTCAAATAGTTGGTTTAGACAAAAAAGTAGTTCCATTAGAATCACAGCTCCTAAAAATGGTAAGACGTCTGGATCTAGCGGTGTAAGAACTGAGCTTATCGGAGAATATGGTAATGGTGATAATGCTAGACTCAATAAAGACAGAGGCGAAACGTGGCGACCTAAGGACAATGACAAAAACAAATTAACATTTAAGTTTAAGCCTAAAAAAGCGCTAGATGGTCGCGTATATATCAACCAAATTCATACAAAAAACGCCGGGAAAAGACCTCTTGTCATGGCTTTATGGGATGAGAAAAATGAAAAAATAACTCTTGAAATAAGAAAAAGCAATAGCTCAAGCAGTAAGATCGTTAGACACGACATCCATGGCATCAAAAAAAATAGCACGTATGAGGTTCGCACAGGAATTGATGTAAAAAATGGCAGCTACAATTTATTTTATTATGTGAAGAAAGGTTCTGCAACCATCGCAACATATAGAGCATATTTTGGAGAAAAAATCCCAGGATCTAATGAGACTCTTTCTACGAGTTGGTTAGATGACAAATGTTACTTTAAGGTTGGTGCATACAACAAAACCAAGAGAAGTGGTTCAACTCCAGGAGGTAGCTATTCTCGAGTAGAGCTTTACAGCATCTTAACAGAACACTATAAATACTAAGGATAATCGCTTATGATTTAAGAAAGTTTATGAAGGTTTTAGTTATTCCGTTATTTATTCTGGTCTTACTCATTGGCTTTGTGAGTAAGAAGAGAGTGAATAGTGAAGTGATCGAGACACCTCACAACAAAACTTCATCTACTCTTTCTGAAACAGC
>CAYUKP010000204.1:0-3657 GCA_964445335.1 uncultured Verrucomicrobiales bacterium | reverse complement strand
CTGCCGGGGATTGGATATCTAGCGGCACATAGGCTCCGCCAGCCTTCAAGATCCCGAGAATGCAAATCAGATATTCCGCACTATGCTCTAAGCACACCCCAACGCGTTGCTCAACCTTCCACCCTTCTTGGGCACAAAGATAATTTGCAAACTGATTCGCCTCACGATCCAGCTCATCATAACTCCATGTGCGCTTCGACGCGGGGCATTCCAGTGCGAGTTGATGGGGATGCTTCTGCACTCGCTGGGCAAAGAGCGAAACAAAAGTCTCTCCCGCCCATGCCGTCTCTTGCACACCTTGGGATACCTGTAAAATCTCAGAAGTCTCCTCTGGAGACATCAATTCATACGAGCCAATTGTTTGGTGGGGAGCTTGTAAGACCAACGTTAAAAGCCTAACATAATGTTTTAAGAGACTTTGCATTTGGGCCCCATCTAAGAGATCTTTCTTATAGGATAAAGTACCGTGATACCCATCTACTTCTTCCGTAATATCTAACCCCAAATCAAACTTTGCAATATCAGGACGCTCTGCGCCATCATAAGGCGAGAGATCAAACGTCTTCCATCGTTCAGCCAATGCAGCATCAGATGTATTCTGAAACGAAAACATCACGTCAAAGAGAGCATTTCTATGAAGATCTCGCTCCTTTACAACTTTATCCACTACCTTGCCGAAGGGCACTTCTTGATGAGAATATACTGACAAAACGTTATACTTAAGCTGCTCAATATATGCAACAAACGAACAGTCAGGATTCACTTCTGAGCGAATCACCAAAGTATTCACAAAAAATCCAACCATTTCCTCTAACTCTTTCTGGTCTCGATTCGCATGTGGAGTTCCGACTACAAGATCTCGTTGTCCCGCACAGTAGCGACTTAACACCACCTGAAACACTCCCAAAAACAACATAAACGGTGTGACCTGAAACCTTTTGCAAAACCCTTTTACCTCTTCTGTCTCTAAAGCACCTATAGCAAAAGATAACCGTTCAGAAATAAGTTGCCCTTCTCCACTTCGAGGACGAACCAAAGGTAAATTCAAATTTTCATAACCTTTCAGATACCCACTCCAAAACTCTAACCTTTCCTCTAACACTTCTTCAGTGAAATACGCACGCTGCCACAGCGCATAATCTGAATATTGTAGAGAAACATCGGGAAGCGTAGGCTCTCGCTCTTCAATAAATGCTTGATATAACTCCTGTAGATCACGCACTAACACTCGCTCAGACCATCCATCACTCACAATATGATGCATAACCCCGATCAACAACCTCTCGCCATCAGAAGGGTAAACAGAGGCTACACGCAACATGTAATCCTGTCTTAAATCAAAAGGTAGCATGTAAAACGCCTCTAACTCTGATTTTAAATGACTAGAGTTAGACAACTCTAGGGAAGTGAAACTCCAGTTTTCAGCACTTAACACACTCTGATATGGGGTTCCTCCATCCTCATGATAAACCGTTCGAAGAATTTCATGCCGCTCAACTAGAGCCTGACAAGCTCGCTCTAATCGTTGCATATCCATACCCTTCTTCAATTTAAGAACAAACGGAATATTGTACTCTACACTCCCTTGCAATTGATCAATAAACCACAAGCGCTCCTGACCATATGAAAGAGGGATACGGGCGGTTTGATTATATTGGCTAACCTCCAAAAGTTTCGTTGCATTTAGAGGTTCAGAAACTCTAATCTCGTTTAATAAAAAGTCCGAACAACTCTCAATGGTAGGATAATTAAACAAAAGGGTTAATGGTAGTTTTACCTGTAAGTCACTTTCTATACTATTTTTCAATGAGAGCGCATGAATTGAGTCCATCCCATATTCGACTAAAGGTCGATCTATAGAAAGATTGCTCACATCAAGAATATTACTAACCTTTGCAGACAAAAAGTTTTGCAAGCTCGACTTAAGCTGTTTTGGAGATTGTTTATGGAACTCTTGAAGAAACTCATCTGTAGCAACACCAAGGTGACAACCTATACTCGTAATCTCCGCATCAGAAGTCTGCTCCTCCACATCAAGATTATTTTGTCTCGTCTCAAATATTGCAGAACATACAGGTGTAGACCAATTGTTATTGAAGCCTTCTTTCTTATAACTGAAAAAGGTCTCGATCTCTCCTGACTCTTGCTTAGCTAAGGTTGTTTGACAGAAGTATGTAGAATCCTCATCAATAAGCCAGGTGTTCAACTCTTTGAACGATGAACAAAAATAAGAGTCTCCCAGATAATTCTGAATATCGCCAATAAAAGAGTGATAAACCCTAGCGGATAAGGCACCTTTCTGATTTAATAATCCTAACTCATTGGTATGAAGTGTCCACTGACACACAACTCCTCCAATAGTATCAAAATGCGTAAATTCAAAAGTCGGTCTTAAATAAGGTTTAGAAGCCTTTTTAGAAGCTTGAAACCAAAAATATTTCCTTTCATAAAGGTATGGAGGAAGTTCAAGTCGCTTAACATAATCCCCCCTCCAGAAAGAACGCCATTCAATATCTTTCCCTAAAACATACCATTGCGCTAAAGCTAAATAAACCGACGGTTGACCTGAAACTTTGTAACTATTAACCTTCAACCAATTTATAGCCTGAATACCTGATGTGATATACTCTTGCTCACACTTTGCCACAGAGAATGCAAGAATTGTATTCAATTGCTTTGAGTGTAAATAGTCTATGATAGAAGAGTCGACTCTCTGAGAAGCCTGCAATGATAACCAATATTCAGCCTTTCGCATTTTGGATACACATGCATCACCTGTGAGTAAACTAATAAGCGTCAGGGAGGAATCCTTCACAGGTTCTCCAGTCAACTCGAAATCATCCATTGGAGTTTGGTGACCTAAAGTCAAAGGTATAATGTGATTCACCGCATCCTTTATTGTAAAAACCCCTGCCACACACGCAGCTAAAACCTCACCACGTCCGAAACCTAAAACATAATCAGGAGACTCTCCTTTACTCTGCCATAATCGCCAGAACGCATACCCAACGATCATTGCCTCCATCTCATCCAATTCGCACAAAAGCCGAGAATCATTTGATCTGGTCAAGACTTCCTGTCTGAAGGACTCACGCTTTGCAACTTCTAAAAAGCTTAACCCTTCTTCTAAAAAGTCTTTAAACAAAAGCTCATCATCGTATAACTGAATGATTTCAGCCTTAGAGAAACACAGGTCCGATCCAAATATCGCCACAGATTTCTGAACCTTTACAGGCATTTGGGAACTTCTGACAATCGTATCATTTACTCTTTCACTTTCGCTTTCTATAGCGGTGAGAAACGACTCTTTAGTATTTGCTAAAATAGCAACGCGTTGAGAAAAATGATTCTGATAAACTCCTAAATTATAAGCAAATTCAGAATAAGAAAATAATCCACTGAACAAAGAATCTTTCAACCGAAGTAAACGTTTGTCTAAACCACTTTGGTGAGTAGCCGAAACAGGAACCAATGAAACACCTTTTGCAACAGGTGGTTTAGCATCTACAAGCAAAGCGTCTGAAAGAACCATATGAACATTTGTCCCTCCAAGCCCCCAAGCACTGACACCTGCATAACGTCTCCCTCCATTTTTATCCCATTCTGTCAATTGCGAGACGACATCTATATTAAGATTATCCCATTCAATATATGAAC
>CAYUKP010000203.1:0-3666 GCA_964445335.1 uncultured Verrucomicrobiales bacterium | reverse complement strand
TCGCCTTCCCTACCCTGAGGTCTGAGAAATTACCATTGCTTTTTTCGGGATAAAGTGAATTTCAGCCTCTCCTTATCAAGTCATGTAAACTCATCTGTCATCCCCTTTTATCAGGAACACCCCCAATGTCCGATAAAACGTGTTTTATTGGACATGTCTGATAAAATGACATTTATCGGACATTCACTCCCTATGAGCAACGAACACATCATCGACCGAAGTAACCCTCTTTGGGAACATCAAGACTTTCCATCTTTTTATTGGAATCCGCATACACTTGAACCACAAGAAACGGAATTCACCCACTCATCTCAGTCTCTTCAGCATCAAACATCTGGATCTGAAGACCTATTAAAGGTTGAGGAGGTCTATTATAATTCGATTATTGAAGGCGTCGAACTCGACAAGCAATCACTCCGTAGCTCCCTAAAAAAGAACCTTACGCTGCAAAGGCCAAAAGATAAAGAGGAAGGTGCGGTGAAACTCATGGAACTAGCCATCGCTCATAAGGCAGACAGGTTAAGCCATGAACTCATTCAAGAAATGAATACCGTTGTTCTTATGCATCACGACAATGAGAACATTAGAAAGAAAGCTGGAATGTATGTGGGAGACATGCTTGTGATCAAAGGGGGACGCATCGACCAAACAGTTATCGAAGATAAGGGAGTGCCTAAGGAACGAGTGCATGAAGAAATGTCCAAGTTTATTACGTGGTTCAACGAGCGCCCCCCTAACACCCCAATGATTAACGCCATCCGAGGTCATTTACATTTTGAGAAAATACACCCGTTTGCCGATGGCAACGGTCGCGTAGGACGCGCCCTCATGAATATGAGTCTCATGTCTGACCTCAAACTCAGCATCCCTTTAGCTCTCTCAAAGGCCATTCAACGTCATAGCAAGATATATTATCAATCCTTTGCTCTTCAGAGCCTCGATCTCACAGAAACGATCCAAAACCTCTCCCCAATTATCTACTTGGCTGTAGAAGAAACCAAAAAGATTCTCGCACTAACTGTTCTAAGAAAAAAAGTCTACACCTCGGATCTCAATGAGCGCCAGCGAAAGGCTTTAGAAAAAGTCATCACCATCGAGATCGAAGACCGCTTCCAAGGAAAACTCACCAATCAAAAATATCGTAAGATCGTCGGAGGGATTGATATAAAAATGGCTCAACGTGACCTTGGCCATCTCGTAGATCAAAACATCCTACTCAAACTCGGTGAACGTAAAGGAACGCATTACGTACTAAATTTAGGAGATGACTGTAAGTGATCATGATCTCGTTAAGCATTAACGACTAAATCTCTCCGATATTGGCGCAAAGCAGAAAACCCTGACAAAATATTAGGATTTTCTTAGGCTTTGCTTTTCACTATTTGAAGGGAATCACCTTTATTCTTTAACCACTTTCCCCCCAATCGAGAGAATCGTCGCCTTTTGCTTGGCATCCTCTGCCTCTAGGATTTGCCCATTGGCAACGTAGATTTGAGATAAGGATGTCCAAGCCAAGAGATCATTTGGTTGCAAGATCGTTGCTTGTAATCCTGCTCCGATCGCTTCCTTATATCTTTCGAGCTTCATCATCACGATAGAATACGCATGCCAGCCATCAAAGAAATCAGGGTCGAGGTCTACTACGTTCTTAAAGGCTTCGGCCGCCTCCTCTAGCTCACCAATAGCCAAGGCGAGGTTGCCTTGGTCAAATAAAGTGTCGCGCTCTTGATGGTTATCGTCTGACATGTCTCGTTCCTCCGTGAAATGAATGCTCACCAACCTTAGAGCTTAACGAACTCGGATTGGGCGAGGTTATGCTTAAACCAATTTGAGAAAATCACCGTTTCAAGCGTAGCGTTTGTGCGTTTGGCTTGTGATGTCACTCCTGCTTTATTTGCCTCAGTCTCTGTGTAAACTCTCGCTAAAGGTCTCACGACGACTGCTCTTTGCACGCCTTCTTCGGGAGTGTTTTGAACTATGACATCAGAGAACGCTTTATCAGCAGTTTCAGCCGCTTTATCAAAAAGCGCAACTGCTGAAGGCTCTTTGTCAAGCGGTTGTGACTTAGTCACCTTTGAGCGCTTGTGATACGTTAGTTCTAACTTCGCCGCAACATCTGCCAAGTTGTCAGAGGATGCGTTCTTCGCTAACTCCGCCTTTAGCTCGTTCATTTTTTCCTCAAGTAACTCACCAGCTTGTGAGTTCAAGAAGTCAGCTTTAGCAAGACTCGTAACTTCCTCATATGGGAGAGGCTCTGCTTGCTTCTCTTCTACTACTTGGAATAGCATAAACTTCCCGTTTCCTAGGGACACCACATCACTGAGAGATGCCATCCCTTGAGCAGCAGGGAGACTAAAGATAGTTTCTGTCACTTCTTGCTTCTGCGCAACAAGTGCCTGTAAAGTTGCTGGAATCTCCGCTTTAGTGAAGAGATCGGTAGACTGCACCTCAAAGGAAAGCTTCTCAGCTAATTCCTTGAACCCTTTCCCTGCCGCGTCTTGCGTATTGACGAAAAGCTGGTCGATCTTATCACCCGCCTCATTGAGGTATTGAGTCTTTTCCTTCGTAGGGAGCGTATAAGCAAACTCCTTCAGCTCCTCTTCGGTTTTTCCTTCCTTCTTGGCAGCCTCTAAAGCAGCCGCCTTCCCCTTGGCAATCTTATCAGCCAATTGGGCATCTGAAATGACATACTGAATCTTCTTCTTAGGATCAGCCATGTAGTCCTTTTGATTCTTCTCCCAATACGCTTTCACTTCTTCATCTGTCACAGTGAGTGACTTCTGAACCGTTTCAGCGGTGAGCGTAAACTGCTCATACGTTAATTCTTGACGAGCGATTTTCTCCTGCATCTCTGAAACCTTCTCATCGAGCGCAAACCCTGAGCCGACAATTTTCTGAAGAGTGTTAAGCGAGATCATCTCCCCTACGAGAGTGTTAAAGTCCTGAACACCTAACCCGTAACGTTGCACACGCTTCTCGATGAAGGTCGCATAACTCGCCTGATCAAATTCACCGTTCTTATCGGTGAAGAGTTTGGTCTTAATGAAACCTTCGATTTGCTCTTGATTAGGAGTTGCTCCATATTGTGCGGAAAGCTCCTTCAGAAGGAGGCGGTTCCCTAAATACTGCACCTTATCGGCAGCCATTACGGTTTGAGCATAAGGCATGACATCCGCAAACGCCTGCGTGTAGCCTCCCATCATGACGCTTTGGAACATATTGGCGTAATCAGCCCCTTGTCTCTCTACCTCAGATTGGGTATAAGCCTTTCCTTTGTAGGTCATCATCTTTGGCCCAGTCCCCATTCCACTTTGGCCTACTCCATCAACCATAAAGATAAGCCCTAAGAAGAGCAAAATGAGCACGACAAAGGCGAGCATGGAATATTTTCTAAAGAGTTCTAACATAATACAATTCTATTGAGTAAAATAGCATTATCATGCCAAAGGAGCGGTGCAAGCATCTTCAGTCATGTTTGCTAGTTTCTTTCCGTCAGTCTATCCCTGAAGCCGTATCACCTCACAAAAAAAGCGTGATTCCCTACGAAACCACGCTTCCAAAACTTCAGAAATTTACTTCCAAGAGCACTCTAGGAATCGCTACGACGCGCCACCTTTTGCATGAGCATCTCTCTAAGGCTCTCTAATCCCGTCTCTTGCTGAGCTG
>CAYUKP010000202.1:0-3676 GCA_964445335.1 uncultured Verrucomicrobiales bacterium | reverse complement strand
GGGTGATGATGGCTAACTTAGGCATGATTTTCGGCGACTGTAGTAGAGCCAACTAGTTATGCAAGCATGGAGGTGTGAGAAAATGTAAATTTTGCTTTTTTGGGGAGTCAGATGGTGGCAGTGAGGGGGTATGAAGTTATTTGATACTCTAGAAGGTAAGCCTTTAGACGTTAGCCCGATCGATGGAGAGACGTATCGATTTTACTGCTGTGGACCAACGGTATATGGTCCTGCACATATCGGTAACTTCAGGACTTTTGTGATCCAAGATGTCTTCAGACGTACTCTGGAGGTGGGGGGGACTAAGACCTTTCACGTGCGTAATCTGACCGACGTAGATGATAAGACGATCAAGGGCGCTATCGCTCAGGATGTCCCTCTTAAGGACTACACCGACGGCTGGACGGAGAAGTTTCACGCTGACTGTGATGGGCTGAATTGTTTGCCTCCCCATAGTGAGCCGAGTGCAGTAGCGCACATTCCACAGCAGATCGAGATGATCGAGATCCTGATCGAAAAAGGACATGCGTATGCGTCCGAAGACGGATCTGTTTACTTTAATATCTCTTCCTTCGCGGATTACGGCGCACTCTCAAAGCTAGATAAGCAAGACTTAGAGTTAGGGAAGACTCAGAATACTCGTACCAATAATGCGGATGAGTATGAGAAGGATTCAGTGAGCGACTTTGTGCTATGGAAGTCATGGAAGGAAGAGGACGGGCCATACTATTGGGAAAGCCCATGGGGTAATGGGCGTCCAGGTTGGCACCTCGAGTGTTCTGCCATGATTAAGACGAACCTTGGAGATAGCTTTGATCTTCACAGTGGTGGGGTAGACTTAATCTTCCCGCACCATGAGAATGAGATCGCGCAATCTAAGTCCTGTTATGGAGGAGACTTTGCCAAGCATTGGTTCCATGTGACGCATCTCCTCGTCGATGGAGGTAAGATGTCTAAGTCTCTCGGGAACTTCTATACTCTCGGAGATTTGATTGATAAAGGGTATTCTGCAGGAGAAGTGCGCTATGTGCTCTTAGGTGCTCATTACCGAAAGCAGTTAAACTTTACCCTCGATTCTCTTCATGCGGCTCGAGAAGCACTCGGTAAGCTCTCAAAGGCTCTTTACGACTTCCAGCAGGAATACCAGGGCTTAGAAGCGCCAGAAGAAGCCGATTTGCTGGGTGTAGAGAATTTCGGTCAATTCCAAGCTGCTTGGGATGTGTTGCAATATGATCTTAATACGCAAGCGGCCATCGGGAAAATGTTCGCGCAACTCAAAAGATTAAAAGGCCTTAGCCTCGAAGAGGCTACTCAGTCATGGATTGGATGGCATGCAATCTTGTTCGCGTTGGGGATCGACGTGCCTGTGTTCGAACCAGAGCCAGAAGTAAGCGCGCCTGCAGAGATCAGAGAACTCGCAGAAGCTCGAGCAGCTGCAAAAGCAAGCAAGGACTGGGCGAAATCAGACGAAATCAGAGACGAGCTCAAGGCCAAGGGCTGGGAAGTCGTTGATGGTAAAGACGGATGGAGCCTCAGGGAGGTGAAGTGAGTTCACCAGGATATGAATGAGCTGACCAAGTGAGCGTTCTGCGATGAAATAATGGAGAGGCCTAAGCGTAATTGGTGAAATCTGTCTTTTACGTCCAATAAAAATTAATTTTTTGTGGGATAATAAAAAAAAGTCTTTGCACCCGATGCAGTCTCATGTAATCAGCTACCACACTTTGATGAAAACACAAACTATGCAAAAATTTAAAAAAGCCGCTGTCGTTGCGTTTGCGTCGGCCGCATCGCTCTTTATGGTGTCTTGCGATGCAGGAAGCAGTGATGAAGAAGGTAGTACAGATCCAGCTCCAGATACATTAGACGCTACCTCCTTAATGATCTTTAATGATACAACGTTTAGGTTTGATTTTGGTAAGATTTCAGGTGACGCGACAACTGGAACGGAGAGTGGTTTTTGTTCTTCTTTTGAGCCATCAGAGACGACAACGCTAAGCCTGATCGATGCTGTGGGTGCTCCTACCATATATGAATTCTCTACCCGAATCTCTAATGTGTCTTACACATACCAGAAGACAGGTAGTCATTCTGGCACGATTGTTATCACTGCAGATGGTGCACCTAATCCTGACGCGGAGACATTGGTAGAAGATATTTTTGTTGGTTCCTCCTACACTATTAATTTAGACATCATTTTTGGGTCTGAAAGTAATTATGTTGAAGAAATTTTCGTTGATGGAAACACGAATGGTACGGAAGATTTTTCTACAGTAACTTTTTCAACAAATACTGTAACCTACGGTGCGTCATTTGTGATGCAAGATGATAGTGCTGTTCCTGTAGGTTATGGGTCTGAAGAGGCTGAGACTGCGACCAAAACAGTCGCTGAGTACCTGTATCCTGATACACCATTCGCTTCACAACTTTTCATGGTCTTCGATACAGCGCTTACAACGGATCCTGCCGAATTGCTTCAGATTGCAGGAGTGTCTTCCGACGACCAAGGATACGAAGATGTGATAGACCAAGGTAAAGTGAACGTCGATACCAACTCAATTGATGTATCAGGTGATGTAACGTTTGTGTCTACAGAAAGTAGTGTTACATACGCCTGGGAAGCTGTAGAAAACGACAATACAAGTGCTGACCTGATTTTAGAAAGGACTTCTGGCACAGAAGTTTATAGGTTTAACTTTTCTTCATTTGAAGATGGTACGTTCACGAGAACTCAACCTCTTGATGGTGCTACTGGATCATTCTCATTCCCGGATCTAGATAATGGGATTTAGAGTTTTCAATAAGTACAGCGCTAGATTACCTCAACTCTTGTTGGGGTTTTCTTTTTTTGTTGTGGCATCATGCGCCAGTACCAGTGTCAATGAACAAATCAATAAAGAGTATGCTAAGTGGGTACGTGAAAAAGAACTACACCTAGAGAACTCTGAAAAGCAACTGTTGGAGATAGGTTTCGTAGAAGCCGAGAAAATTTTATTGCAGGATAATAGCTCTTTAAAGTTGGCGAGAAAAAACGCTAAAGATGCCGAAAGTTTCAATAATGAGTATTGGAGAAGTTTCCTTCCTAGTTTAAATACGTTTGTAAGTTTAAATGAACAGCTATCTAGCTTGAATGCCGTAAAGTTGAGTAAATTAGACTACTCTGCATTTTTAAATGTAAACTTGCCTAATTTTATTACTCTTAAGCAAGAGTTAAAAGCGGTTTATCTTAATTGGTACTTAGCTTCTAATCAACTTGAGATTAGAGAGCGTAAGTTAAGGGTTCACCTTAAAAAGCTATATATTAAATACAATATTCTTATCCAGCAAAGAGAATATGCCACTTTTAGTAGTGATTACAGTGCCATAAGTAAGAAAGAACCTACTTCTTCTAGTGCCAAACTTAAATCGGAGAGTGAATTCAATAGAAAGGTACAGCGGCTCAATAGAGAGCTGAACTCTCTCCTAGGGCAGCGCTATCAAACGTTTACATTTAAAAATTCTGAGTTGATATCGCTGAATCGTAATTATTTAGGTTTCGATTTAAATGAGCATAAGGAATATGGCATTTTGCCGATGAGAATAATGGTTGCTGAATTAGAGCGAAGTAAAATGAAAATGTGGAGAGCTAAATTACGTCGTTTGCCTAATATTAGCCTCAATACAGGAGGTGTAAGTG
>CAYUKP010000201.1:0-3704 GCA_964445335.1 uncultured Verrucomicrobiales bacterium | reverse complement strand
GTATAACGCAAAATGATAACGTTTACATTTTAACCATGGTTCGATAAGTCAGGTTAATTCGGGGTCCACTATTTGCACGTTTCGGAACATGATGCTGCCAGTATTCCTGAGTGTCTCCAGACATAATCAGCAAGCTTCCGTGCGCCAAACTCAACTTCACTTTATTTGAATGATTTGCCTTTCGCGCATATAGAAGTCTCTAGCGGCGCCGAGACTGACGCTCGCAATAACCGGTCGTTTTCCAAGCTCAGGTTCATCGTCTGCGTGCCAGCCATTCGAATCCTTTCCATCGCGGTAAAGGTTAATGAGCACACTATTGAATGTGTCTCCATGTGAAGCTTCTAACTTTTGCAAGATTTCTCTCGGACAACCCTGCCAGGGTTCAGGTTGCATGGTGTGTTGAGAGTATGAATAACTCATCCACGGTTCTCCCATCCAACAACTTAAGCGCGGCGTCAAATGGCGCTTACCGTAAACAACAATCTCATCTTGGCTCCAGTTGACCGACGACATAAGCGCCTCATACCACCGATCGGCTACAGAGTGATCAACCCACTTCGGATAATATTGCGCCTGCAAGCCTTTGGACTCAAAAGTGATGCACTCTTGGGTTTCACTGTCTGACAAATGTCGATGAAAGATGTCTGGTTGTTGGGTTGGTTTTGCCATAGAAAATCATTCACGCAGCAGGTATAACAGCGTTCAACTTATCTTGCTTTGCTTCATCTATAATCATCGTGGAGTAATCACCATTGCCGAAGAGAGAATCTAATAATGCAATTTAAAGGCACCGACAGCTATATTTCGACCGACGACTTAAGCCTCGCGGTCAACTCATCTATTATTCTGCAACGCCCGCTGTTAATCAAAGGTGAGCCTGGAACTGGAAAGACCATGTTGGCAGAGGAAGTCGCCTCTTCGCTAGGCAAACGCCTGATCCAGTGGCATATTAAATCCAGCACCAAGGCGCAACAAGGCCTTTATGAATACGATGCGGTTTCACGTCTTCGTGACTCTCAACTTGGCGATGGAGATGTGAGCAACATCAGCCACTACATCAAAAAAGGAAAACTCTGGGAAGCCTTTGAAGCCGACGAGCAAGTTGTTCTATTGATCGACGAGATCGACAAGGCCGATATTGAGTTTCCTAATGATTTACTGGTCGAAATCGACAAGATGGAATTTTTCGTCTATGAAACTGGCGAGACTATCAAAGCAAAACACAGACCGATCATAATCATCACAAGTAACAACGAAAAGGAATTGCCTGATGCTTTTTTACGTCGTTGTTTCTTTCACTTCATCAACTTTCCAGATCGAACCACGATGGAACAGATTGTTGAAGTACATCACCCCAAAGCAAAGCAAACACTGGTCAAGGATGCGCTGGACGTATTCTTCGAGGTACGCTCAATCCCAGGAATGAAGAAAAAGCCATCCACTTCAGAGCTTATCGATTGGCTCAAGCTTCTGATGGCTGACGATATTCCTGACGATATCCTAAAGGATCGTGACAACCATAAAGCAATTCCACCGCTGTATGGCGCCCTATTAAAGAATGAGCAAGATGTGCAACTTCTAGAACGATTAGCGTTTATGCATCGCAGAGAAACTCGAAACCAGCAATAACCGATGTTACTTAATTTCTTTGACACGCTAAGACGCCAAAGTATCCCCGTTACAATTGGGGAGCTGTCGGATCTGATCACGGCGTTAGAACATCATATTGTGTTCGCCGATATGGAAGAGTTCTATTACCTAGCTCGTACCTGTATGGTCAAAGACGAGAAAAACTTTGACAAGTTTGATCGAGCGTTCAAGGCCCATTTCACAGAACTTGAAAAGCTGGAAGACTTTATTGAAGCCCTAATCCCTGAAGATTGGTTACGTAAAGAATTCATGAAAACGCTGACTGAAGAGGAAAAGGCGCAAATTGAGTCGCTGGGCGGTCTCGAAAAGCTAATCGAGACCTTCAAGAAAAGGCTAGAAGAGCAAAAAGAGCGCCATGAGGGTGGCAGCAAATGGATCGGCACCGGTGGAACGTCTCCATTCGGCAACGGCGGTTACAATCCAGAAGGTATTCGCGTGGGTGGTGAAGGTGGCGGCCGCAGTGCAGTCAAAGTCTGGGACCGGCGAGATTTCAAAGATCTTGATGACACCATCGAGCTCGGAACTCGTAATATCAAGATGGCGCTTCGAAGACTGCGGAAGTTCGCTCGAACCGGCGCCGAAGAGGAACTCGACCTAGATGACACAATTAAGTCGACCGCGCACAACGCAGGCCTGCTCGATATCAAAATGGTCCCTGAAAGACATAACTCAGTTAAGGTGCTTCTGTTATTTGACGTCGGTGGCTCCATGGATCCATACGTGAGAACATGCGAAGAGCTCTTCAGTGCAGCTAGAGTTGAGTTTAAGCACATGGAGTATTACTACTTCCATAATTTCATCTACGATGGGCTGTGGCAAAACAGTGAAATGCGCTATGACGAAGTGACGCCTACGCATGAAGTTTTGCGCAAGTATCACAGTGATTACAAAATTATTTTTGTCGGTGATGCAGCCATGGCCACCTACGAGATCACACACTCGGGTGGTAGCATCGATTTCATGAACCGAGAGCCAGGCGCAAATTGGCTTAAACGATTCAGTGAGACTTATGACAAGATGGTGTGGCTAAATCCGACCCCCAAGGAATATTGGCAACACACTCATTCAACTCGAATTATCCAAGATTTAATGGACGATAGAATGTACCCGCTGTCCCTAAAAGGCATGGAAGAAGCCATGGCATACTTAAGCAAATAATGGATGCTGATCCAAAGGATCAGTTAAAAAAGCGTTAAGAAAAGCCCGCCGATGAATTCCAAGTAAGGCGCAGGTCTCAGGCCTGCGCTTTTTCTTTACGTCGACGTTCCCGCCTTCTTTTGGTTTGCTGTGTTAGCTGGTCAGAAGTGTAAATAAACAAGGCCACCCAGATGAACCCAAAGGCCAGCAAGGTAACGCCTCCGAATGGTTCGCCATACATCATAACCCCAATCAACAGTTGGCAAGTAGGCCCCACATACTGCGTCATCCCTAATGTGGTCATACTGACCCGTTTCGCTGCAGCGGCGAATAACAAAAGCGGGACTAAGGTAAATAAGCCACCGAGCACCAACAGAGTGTTGGTATATAAATCCATACCAAAACTGGCTTCACCACTGGATTGCAAGAAAAATAGATAGATCCCTGCCGGTATTAAGGTGACTAACATCTCAATGGCTAAGCCATGGCTGGCGGGCATAGAGACCTTCTTTTTCATCACGCTATAAAGCGCAAATGTAATGGCCAAAGAAAGAGAAATGATCGGCAGGCCGCCTGTGGCTGCAACCATGACAGCAACACCCAAACCAGCGACCACTAAGGCAAGTATTTGCACGTTTCGGAACCGCTCTCCAAAAAAGAGCATGCCAAAAAACACACTAATCAGAGGATTAATAAAGTAACCAAGTGACGTCTCGACTATATTTTCATTATTTACAGCCCAGATGAAGATTGCCCAATTGGTGGTAACCAATATCGACGCTATGGTCAGTCGCCAAAGAGATGGCCAGTGAAATAATAGGGTTCGAAACTCCTTCCATTGCCGGGAAATTACGATCAATAAGACCACAAACGCGCAGGCCCATACCATTCTGTGCGCAACAATTTCTATGCTTGGT
>CAYUKP010000200.1:0-3708 GCA_964445335.1 uncultured Verrucomicrobiales bacterium | reverse complement strand
TATTGATAGATCTTAACATATGCACATCTCCCAAAAAATCACAATCTATCAATTTATTACATATTGATAGATTTCATTAGATCTCTCTACACGACCTACTTGTATAGAGCGAGAAACAGTAAAGACACTCTTAGCCGAGGGCGCAAAAGATAGCCTTCAGACGCGCCACCACACGATCAGCCCCTTCTTGGGATAAAATCTCCTCTACAGGAACAGGCATGATACAGAGTCCTTCTTGCTTAAAGCTCTTTTCCTTATGTGCGTTGAGCACACATTTATCGAGGAACTTCTGCCGAGTTTTATAGGTCTCTTCCTTATCATTTGGATAATGACACTCTAGGGAGTCCAACCGCTGAGGCACACTATCCCCCTGAGCTTGGAGAGCGTAGACAAACACAATGAGCGAATGACTCTGGGATGCACTCCCCATCGTCTGAGTATCTGTCCTCTGAGAGCGCTCCGTCGCATGTCCCGCCGTATCTGCAATGTGCACCATAGAGAGATGCACTCTCCCATCCTCGACCTCCTTCCCAAAGGACATTTCGTAACTGTAGAAGGGCAGCCAATCCCAAGACCATTTTTTCAAATCCTTGTTTCGGCGCTGTACTACATCCGAAAACCTTGACTGCCCTTGCTCATACACCAGATTCAATTCCCGCCCGAGATATTGACATCCATCGAGAATCAGGCGCTGATAGTCATGGAGCAGGCGGTAACTGGTGCGAACGGTTTGCGTTGTCTGCTTGTAATAATCGTCTTGAGAGTTGGTCATAAAGTCTTGGTATTAAGCGTAAAGAGAGAGAATGCTCTGAGGCATATCTTGAGGTGTGTCATCCTTTGCATGCTTATCGAATGGCACAAGAAGAAAAGAACACGGGTTTAGCATGTGCACTCCCCTTGATGCCCCCTCTCTGCTTTCTACTAGACTAAACAGAACGGGTAATCCCACCGTCTACTCTAATATTCTGACCTGTGATGTATTGCCCGCCTTCAGAAAGCAGGAAAGATACGGTTGAGGCAATCTCCTCCACTGTTCCATAACGCCCGAGAGGGATCTGCTCACGGAAGTGCTCCTTCTCGGGTAAACTGTCAATGAAACCTGGCAGCACATTATTCATTCTGATTCCCTTACTCGCATATTGGTCTGCATACAGCTTAGTGTATGAGGCCAAACTCGCACGGAAGGCGCTTGAGGTCGGGAATACAGGGTTTGGCTCAAAGGCCGCAAACGAAGAAATGTTTACAATCGCGCCACCTCCCGCGGCCTCCAATGCAGGAGTCACGATACGAGCAAGACGGACTACATTGAGGAAATACACCTCCATTCCCTCAATCCATTGCTCATCGGTCAACTCCAACAGTGGCCCTTTCGGACCATGCCCTGCACTATTCACCACTGCATTAATCTCACCATACGTTTCTAAAGTCAGATCTACAAGACGCTTGAGGTCCTCAGGGTTTTTATTAGACCCCGTCACCCCGATTCCTCCTAACTCTTTCGCTAGAGCCTCCCCTTTACCTGAGGAAGATAGAACCGCGACTTTATAACCTTCTGCTGCAAGCTTTCTGACAACACCTGCCCCCATTCCGCTTCCAGCGGCTGTAATTAATGCGACTGACATACCTTCTCATAGAATCGTCCTACACAGATTGCAACTCACAAACCCAGCCTTACTTCTCTCATAAGATTCTACAGGCCGGAGAGAGCCTGCGCCACTAACAACCACGCATCGCCTCCACAAATTAAAAATAAAAAAGAAGTAAAAAATAATTGTTTACTCGATTAAAACACCCTAAGATAGGTTAGATTTTCACTTTTCATGCAATCCATTTCCCCTACACACTCTATCCGACATCTCACTCTTTCACTTCTATTATTGATAGTGAATGGAGCTTACGCAACTGAATACGTGGTAAGCTCCGCAGACGAGCTCGGCGACTTATCTCTACAGGCAGGAGACATCGTGATCTGGGAGGATGGCACCTATTCAGAAGATGACAACATTTCCTTAACCGCTAATGGAACAGCCAGTAACCCTATTCTAATTAAAGCTGAAAACCCAGGAGGCGTCACCTTTACAGGTGGCATGACCATAGACATCGGTGGCGACTATGTCATCATTGAAGGGTTTCGCTGGAAAGGTGGAAGCGGTAAGAGTAACCACATCGAGTTTCGTAAAGGAGAGCAATATGCCAATTACTCTACTCTACGTAACTGTGTCATAGACGACCTTACTCCTAGTGGGACAGACAAGCACCGTTGGGTCGTCCTCTACGGAACTCACAATACCGTCGAGCATTGCAGCTTCCTGAACAAGAGAAGCCCTGGAGCTTTAGTCTTAGTTGAATTAGAGTACAATGACTTCAATCCCATCGAGCACGTCATCCAAGACAACTACTTCTTCAACTACGAACACCGTACTCCTGGAGAGACTCACAGCGGAGATAGTGAAACCATTCGAGTGGGCACAAGTGCCTATCAGGATAAACAAGCCAACTGTCTCATCACAAACAACTACTTCAAAGCCTGTGATGGGGAAAACGAAATCATCAGTAACAAAAGCGCGAACAATACCTACACTCATAACACCTTCAGAAACTGCCTCGGCTCTCTTGTTCTCAGGCATGGAGCCAACGCTTGGGTCGAAGGGAACTACTTCCTAGGGGAAGAAAAGACAGGATCTGGAGGGATCCGAATCTCTGACAGCTATCACACGGTTATCAACAACTACTTCCAAGACCTCAGAAATGATGGTGACCCTTGGAATAATTCTATAACCCTCGTTGGTGGATCTGCGACATCTGGAGGCACCAGCAACGGTTACCAAAAAGTCGACGATATCTTAGTAGCCTACAATACCGTATATAATTGTGATGACCCTCTCTTCTATAATGACAGAGCCTCATATGACCCCACAGGAATGTTTGCCTACAACCTAGTCCTCAGCGATCGCACAACCTTGATCGGAGGAGACATTAGTGGAACAGGGCAAGGCATGGATTACCTCGGTAATATCATGGGTGGCACAACTGTGGGCTTATCACACTCAGGGATTACTAATGCGACCGTTTCCTTTCAGCAGAGTGGAGAGGTCTACACCCCTAGAATATCAAGCCAAGTAGTGAATGCCGCAGGCGATGACTACGAGAGCACGGTAGCAACCGACATCACAGGGCGCCTCAGACCATCTGGTAGCCATGATGTCGGAGCACATGAAGTCTCAGGAGCCTCTGGTAGCACCCTCTACGAACCACACACCGACGATGATGTAAGCTCTAGAGTTGGCGCCTGCTTTGTCACCTCATCTGGCACGGTGCTAGGCTCCTGCGATGGCATCGACTATCTCTCTCTGACACAACCTTCTTCGATCCCATCTACCGCCACTTCTGGCGCACTTTCGGTCTCATCAAACCAAAGCTGGATCATCTCTGATAATGCCTCATGGCTCACCCTGAGCACCATGTCAGGATCAGGAAACGGCTTCGTTACGTTCTCCACGACCCAAAACACCAGTATATCTCCTCGCTCAGCTCAAATCACCATTACGTCTAGCACGATCGAACGCACTGTCACTCTGACCCAAGCCGCTTACTCGCCTCCGATCTCTGTCACTGGGATCAACATTACCTCACAAAGCCTCATCGTCTCGGTCGGCAACACGCTCACGCTTGAAGCCTCGGTATCCCCTGCTGACGCGACCAACCAAA
>CAYUKP010000199.1:0-3710 GCA_964445335.1 uncultured Verrucomicrobiales bacterium | reverse complement strand
GCTATGACGACATCATCTTAACAGATACAGAATTACGAACAAATGAGATTAATGCCATCGTTTGCTCCATATCGGGACATCCGCTCATTAGAGAATTTTTATTAGCAAAACAGAGAGATTATCTACAACATAGTGACATTGTAATGGAGGGCAGAGATATTGGAACTGTGATTTTCCCTGATACCCCATATAAGTTTTTCTTCAAGGCAAGTGAAGCTGTTCGTCAAAAAAGGCGAGATGCGGAAGGCGTCACTGACTCCGTAGCAAAACGTGACCAACAAGACTCTAATAGAAAAGTTGCGCCTCTCAAGCCTGCAAGTGATGCCTTTATTATTGATACAGGAGACCACTCAATCGAAGGAGTGGCCTCAATAATTGAGAGCCACCTTAAGGAAACGCTTAATTGGGCTTAACCTCTAATTCAGAGGGGCTTTAGAGACTTGAATTCCAAGCTCTACCAAATCCCAACTTGATTTAATCAAGTGATCCGCAAGCTGATCTACCGTTTCCCAAGAATCTGGAATCTCACTATCGGGGAACGTTGGGTCAAATATTGGAGTTCCATGAATTGCGTCATGAACCCAGTTAACTGTCGCCCTAGCCACCCAAGAAGCCGCATCCTTTGTCAACCAACTACTTAACTCGTTTGAGTTTTTCTCACGGATCTCTAAAGGTATTAAGTTTCCGAAGTACTCTCCTTTCTTTAGGTGAAATTGCATATTCTCAGGAAGAACCTTCTCAGCCTCTCCTTTTAAAATGAGTTTCTCAACAGACTCCCGTAAGATAATATTCTGCTTTACGAGATCATCATAATCACTATTCCCCAGCATAAAGAAATGCTTATATATCAACCTTGAAGGACTAAAAAACTCTCTTTGCGCTATTGTCGGGTCATAAGAACACAGATTATCTAGATCTGTTAAAGGTTTGCTGGTTTGATAAACTTTTAGCTCATCCAAGGCTCCCGTCCCTGAAATTGAAAACGAGTAAACCTTCTTTCGCAAATTTACATTAAAGTCATTAGGCGGAGCCATCTCTTTCCCGTTCATTCTAAAGTCAAAGCCATTTTTTTTCTCAGGATTAAAGCTCAGAAGTATGTGGTTCCAATTATCAGAAATAGACTCTACTGGAGTCTTGTAATTAAAGAATGTCTTACCATCCTTTAAGAAGCTAATATCTACTGTATGATGATTTTGTGATATACTAATATTAGTATATCCGAAATCTAGCACCGCATGATAATCTTTTGTCACCCAAAAAGAAAGAGCACTGAAAGGCTTTGTTGCTGATAAATTAACCTTTACTGGTGAGTCGCTTAAGAACTGGCCTCTTAGAAAGACTCCTGTCGCTTTCCCCGAGTCAAACGATTTATACAATGACGGCTCTAATAAAGGCAGATATGCAGGTTTTTGTTGAAACCAACGCGTCCCATAACTCTGGAAATTATTTTGATCAAACAAAGGCGACTTCCCATTAATGTTTTGTATATTTAAAATTTGGGTAATATTTTTATCCAGAGCCAACAACTTATCGTTCACCTTAATCCGTAATGCCTGTCCAATTAAAGGCTTACGTTCCCACACTCCAAACTCCTCGAACAAATCCGTATCAATAGATTCATTAAGAACCTGTTGGCTCTCATTAGCTCCCAAAATATTAGCCAACCTTTTATTGATCATCGCAGGCTCATCTGCCAAAAGGCGAGAAACCGCGCTATTTTGCTTAGTATTAAAGACCTCATCAAGGATCTTATCGTAACCGACACGGGAGCGCATCGATTCAGCCAACCATTTCCCAAAAGGGCTATCCAACTCTTGCTCCTCTAATTCTGCAATATTTGTTAACCAATACTTTGCTAACTTTACATGAAGGGTCGAAGGATCATATGTTGGCGCAAAGGGATTCGTCACCACTTTTAGAGGTGAAACAATCCATTCCTTGTGTGATATCGAACCTCCGGCTTGCGCCCAACGCCACAATTTTGTTAAGTCCTTAGCGTTATCTACGCCGTATAAACTCTTATCTTCTATTAGTGCTTCCTGTAATTCGCTAAAAGGCAACCCAAACATATTCCATGTTTGCCACTTCTCTTGATTCAGAGGGTCTGCTTGATTAGCCAATTTCACCAACAAAGGACGAATGTCCTTATTAAAATATGGATTCAACGGCACATCGCTCACCTCCTCTGGAGTAACATTTGGAGGGAGTGTTTGATCTTGTAGAGGTTTACACCCTAAAACAAGAAACGGCACTAAAAGATAGAATACAAATTTATACATCATATATATTACAGGGATTCTTCCTCTTCTTCAGGAACAGGAGGGATAATATCCTCTCTCATAAGAAGCCTTTCTATAGAGAGGTCTTTCAAAAGCTCAGCAGGAGTCTGCAACAATACACCAAGAAATGGTGAAAAGCGATCAATTTCCGCAATCGCAGTATGCGCCATAGCTGACACAATATCTTTATCAAAAGTCTCATTAGCGAAAATATTAGTAATCCTAAAGATCACACGAGACCTATCTAAGTCGTATTCAAAATTCCCAAGATTTAGGAATTTATTCGCTCTCATAAATAATTCCATCGCAGCACTGAAATGCGTTCTAGGAATATCATAAGGACACTCAGCACAAATACATAGAGCATTCAGCGCAACATATGCCTGTGAAATCAGTTCAATGTTCGTATGATGTGTCTCAAAGACTGCTTGAATCACATCAGCACCATCTATGAGTTCACCATGCCATCCATGTTCACCGTAGACATCTAGTACTGAAAGAATTTGTTGAGAATGAGGCTTCATAAAAAATTAATCTAAGACCTTTATACTTTACGGATCTTAAACATCAAGCCTTACCTTCTCCTTTGTTCTCTTCAAATTCCTCGTCATCACCTATCAAAAAATCACTTTTTTCCAATAAAAATCGAATAGATAACCCTCCTATAAGATGATCTGGAGTTTGCATCACTCTAACCAAGCAAACACAAAACTCATCAAGTGAGGTAAAGCTTGTATTTAAGATACTCGAGAGAATGTCTTTCTCAAATTCGGTATTTACGAAGATATTCGTCAACCGAAAGATTAACTGTTTGCGATCATAGTCATATTCATAACAACCGAAATTTACTTCGAGATTCGCTCTCATCATAAGCTCCAAAACAGCGTCCATATGTGTCTCCTTTACATCCAATGGAACAATTAGAGCACAAACCAAAAGATTGGTTTTTGGATCTATTTGCGTAACCAAATCAATATCAAATTCATGAACAGGAACCTGCATATAAATTGTATCACCATCCCCTATCAAGCTAGGTTGCAGCCCTAGCTCTTCATAAAACTTAAAAACAGAGATAGTTTGTGGCGAAGCAAAGAGGTCTAATGCTTGTTGTGGTGTAGGAGGTAAGGACATAAGATTGACTTTTTTTACAACTTAACTCCTCTTAACGCTTCTAGCAAGAGCTTCTGAGATTTATCACTCATCGGGTTTAATGTAAATACCACACCACTACTCTTCTGAGAATTGAAATGTAAAGTAACCCTTTTAGGTGCAGTCTCAATTTCCACAATCCTCCCCCATTCAATTATCTGAAAGTTTTTTAAAGGTTTCAAAAAAGGAAAAATCTCTACTCCCATAGGACTCAGTATCACATACGGCTTCGTAAGACAATGGTAGCTCCACCCCCCCGAGATTACAGTAAGCATCAATAAT
>CAYUKP010000198.1:0-3720 GCA_964445335.1 uncultured Verrucomicrobiales bacterium | reverse complement strand
TTGACAATAAATTGTAAGTTCCATCGATTGCTCTCGATCTCTTGGGCTTCGACTTGAATAATAATAGAGCCTTTATGAGTAAACTTAACGGCGTTTCCTACCAAGTTTGTAATAATTTGCTTGATTCTAAAAGAGTCACCCTGCCATGACGCGGGAATATTAGGCGAGATACTATACGCGAGCGAAAGCCCCTTTTTAGACGCCTGCTCAGAAATGAGCTTGAGTGGCTTAATGAAGCAGGAATCTAACGAAAATACTTCATTTTCTGTCTGAATGCCATCAGCCTCTATCTTAGAGTAGTCCAAAATATTGTTAATAATAACAAGGAGGGAGTCACTACCACCTCTGATGAGAGACAAGAGCTCTTGTTGTTGGGAGTTTAGAGGCGTATCATGAAGAAGCGTAGACATCCCTGTCACCGCATTTAGAGGCGTTCTGATCTCGTGACTCATCGTTGCTAAAAACGCACTTTTTGCCTTATTGGCAGTATTGGCTTTCTTAACATTTTCCTCTAACTCTTTTTGCGTGCTGACGAGATCTTTAATCCGTTTTCGTAGTAGCTTAATGACGGGTTTAAAGATCGTTAACGTCACAACAACCATCAAAAGCGTAATTGTGCCAAAGGAGGACATAATGGCGTATTGTAATGTATTATATGAAGCACCCGCCTCCTCTACATAGAGACTAACAAGCTCATCCATCTCCTCCAAAAAAGCGACTTTATAGATCGAGGTGAGACTCAGAATGCTTTTATCATTTGTTTTGATATATTCATTTATCGATGAGATAACCCCCTTATAGAGAATCAGCACTTTCTGCTCCTTCTTCAGGATACAAGTCGTATTAAGACTCCTCATATTGAACATGCCTTTCTTTCGGTCCATTAACCGATGGGCTTCTTCAAACTTAGCCAAGCTCTCTGTCAGGCGGTGCAAGTTTGTATTATTCCCCGTCTGATTTAAGTTAGACGAGTGCACATAGGCAAGCTCCGTTATTGCGTGACAGAGGGCAGACTGTTTAGCCGCGATGTTAATAATCGCATTGTTTTGATCCTGAGTTTTCGAGAAGTGATACAGATAAAGGGAGCAACACAGCATGAGGAGAAGTACTAATGCCGCTGTAGCAGTAAACCTCCTAACTAATGAGGTAATAAAGTCCTCTTGTATTTTCTCACCCTCTTGGGTGTTGTCTCCACCAACCTCATACATCATCTTACTATATTTTTACTGCCCTTTCGTGAAACAGAAGTCAAACAAATGCGTCGGAGCTACGTCAGGAGGAGGGGGGAATGCAATAGCTTTTTGGGCTACAAAGAAGGTCTCACGTAGTGCGTTCGATGCTTCCTTCATAACCTTTGTTTGCTTATGGAAAGGCAGGTGGCAGAAGTAGGGCTGGTGGATATCGTATCCCAGAAAAGAGACAAAAGGCGCAAGCGTAAGATGCCAACCGTGTATTTGAAAAATCGTTCAGAGAGCCTCACATCGCACGTTTGTCTTCATTCGCTGGGTGAGAGAAATCTTCTTAGAAAACCAAGGTTCTTATACCCGTAATCTTAGGCGATTAAACAAGCTTTAGACCGAAGATTTATGACCTATTTTACCACACCCATCCTCTCCGCAGTTGTGGACTCTTTCTAATCGAATGGGTTAAGGATGAGAGTGAGAATTTCACCCACCAGTTGATCGCATTTACAGGCGTACACGTTTTTATGCACGTCCCCAATTATGACAGCTCATTCCTTAGCTCTATCTTCCTCAAGTCCACCATTGGAACAGATTCCATAGCAAACAGATAAATCACTTATAAAGATCCAGATAAGGCTGAAAAGAATAGAGCTTACCTCGATTCTGCCCCGTAATCTCCTTTAGAAGACCTACCTTTTGAAATCGTTTGATCAGAGGATAAGCCGAAGGCAGATAAACCTCAACCAGCCCTGCCGCCTGACTAGCCGAAACAATGGGGTTTTGAAATAACGCATGAAAAAAAGTAAGGTTAGAAGCGCTTTTAGGCTTCCACGCTCCTATCTCTTTTTCCCAATGTTGCTTAAATTGTAAAATTGCATCAAAGGTGCCAATGCCCTTTTCTGCGGTCTCTGAGATACCGTCTAAGAAGAAGTGTAACCACCCTGCAAGGCCATTATGAGTGCGCACTCTTGTCAACCGATCATAGTATTCTTCTCTATTCCGCTCTAAGTAATCAGAAAGATAGAGGACTGGTTGCTTTAAAATCCCTTCCGATATCAAATAAAGAGGAATCATAAGCCTTCCAATCCTTCCGTTCCCATCCAGAAAGGGATGTATGGTTTCAAATTGATAATGCATTATTCCGATCTTTATCAATTCAGGAACAGGGTGTGACATGTTATGAGCAAAGAGCTCTAAATCACTCATCAGCTCTGGCACACCATCTTGGTGAGGAGGCACAAAGCGAGCATTCGTAGGATTAGACCCTCCAATCCAATTTTGGCTCATTCTATACTCCCCAGGCGTTTTGTTTTCTCCTCGCACCCCGTCCATTAGCACGGCATGGGCCTCCTTTAGTAGGCGGTTTGAAAAAGGTAAGGTATCTAAAGACGAAATCGCATGATTCATCGCAAAAATATAATTATGAATCTCCTTCCAGTCGTCACGTCGCTCTAGAAGAACCTCTTCTTCGGGTAGTAGAGCCTCCTCAAAGGCCGTTTGAGTTCCCTCTATCTTGCTTGATTGGTTAGCCTCCTTAGTAAATATGCGCTTGCACAAAAAGGTCTAAATCTGGCACATATTCAGAAAACATATCCAACCTTCCAATCTGACGATCCGCTTTACTTAGAGCCTTTAACATCGCCACATCATTTAAGCTCCACGCACGATTAATCTTGGTTGGCTCAAAGCTCTTATAATTGAGGCGTTCTCTTAATATGCCTGATTTAAAAGAATTCATAATTCTTAATCTAACTCTCTTCTTAATTAAAAAAATAGATAAAATCTTAATTAAGAGTGATCCTTAATTAAGAAAATAGGCGAAATCTTAATTAAGCGTGCTCCTTATCGCAAATGGAGCGAAGAGAGTATTCTTACCTAAAAAGTTAGTTTTCTCATCAAGTCCCCCTTATGCATGTGCACCTGAAAAAATACGAACTAGAAACCCACAATCCTTAGTGCCAACACAAAATTCACGTTTCCATGCCCGTCCCCCAGCCCCCGTCTGATGAAATCATTGTAGCGCTTCATGACGAAAGCGATGAGGGTAGACTTTTCAAAATGCCAGCATGGTAGCGCCCTTCGCCTATTCTTGACTCCACATGTTATAGATACGTAATGAACAATTTTAAAAAAGGAATAATAAAGAGACTGGTGTCATTAGCACTATTATCAACGGTAATCGTTATATCATTAAGTAAATATGCTTATCTTTTAAATGTATGCACTAATTTCCTACACATACTCCAATATCCTCTATTTATTTGGATTGCATGGTTTTATCTAATTAGGTGTCCTAAATGTAAAAAACCATATTTTCTTAAAATTTTAGGATTTGGAGTACCTAATATTAAAAAATGCCAGAATTGTAAAACTCATTATAAGGATTTAATTTAAGAGCATAGAGGTCGTATGTTTCAGGAATAGATTTTTGAACTTTTGGGTAGTTTCATTGGTTTAGCGAAGTCTTATAAGGCAGGGATATGTAACTATTCAGGTGTATTGAAAAAACGAGAACATATAGCTCTGGGAGGAGCTC
>CAYUKP010000197.1:0-3728 GCA_964445335.1 uncultured Verrucomicrobiales bacterium | reverse complement strand
TAGCTTCTCAAAAAATGTCGAGAAATTTAGCCTTATTCCATTTAAATGGGATTTCAGCCCTCTTTCATTTTTTCAATCAGTCCAGAGAAGATAAAAGACTTAACATTTCACACATCACCTATTACCTGCATAGACATGCCGCTGACTCAAAACCAAGCATATGAATTATTAGAATCTGCTAAACAAAAAGGACGTTTAGGACACGCCTTTCTCATCACTGGTAGTGATAAGGTTGGCAAACGCACCTTAGCCACTCGCATCATTCATATGCTGGCTCCAACATCCAGCCCCCCCTCTCGCCCTCTAGAAGACATGCAGAGTGAGTATGTTCGCATTGTGAGACCAAGATCAAAATCCAGACTTATCAAGGTAGATGATATGAGGGCATTAGAGGACTCGTTTTACATGTCAGCACCTCCTGAACAATGGAAAATTGGAGTCATCATTGATGCCGACCGAATGAATGAATCAGCCGCGAACGCATTTCTAAAAACTCTAGAAGAACCCCCAAAGAACTGCCTTCTCCTTCTTCTTACAACCGCTCCAGACCGCTTACTCACAACCATTTTATCGCGCTGTATTACGATCTCACTCTTCGATCCTGAACAAAAATCCATGACCCCGTTACAGCAGAGAATTGAAGACCTTCTCTACAAAACGTTTCAGCAACAAAAACGTGGACTCATAGCGGCTCTATCCCTCAAAACTGACTTTAATTTGATGCTTGTAGAGGAAAAGGAAGAGTTATCAAAAAAATACAAAAAACTTATCCAAGAGCACGCTCAAGCATCTAAAAATATAACCGACCGAGCCTACCTCAAAGAACAAGAAGAGCAATTCAAAGCAGAAGAAGCCGCTGAATACCTTAAAGTAAGAACTGATAGCATTAATGAGCTTGTCTCATGGTTTGGTAACCTTTTACGTTGGAAAGTTGGTGTACAACCAACTTCCCACCTCAAATCAAAAGAGATCTTCTCTTCCTTTGCTTCTGACCTAACTATCAATGACCTATTACCACGAATGGAAGCCTTAGAAGAGCTTCGATATCTCCTAACTGAAACAAATACTAGCGAACAACTCGCCTTGGATGTAATATTTATTAAGGCTTTTAGTTAAAACTTCTCTATAAGTATTCGTAACGAGGCAAAGCGAAAGAGGTGCACTCCCCCTTCGCTAATATCATTTCAAAAATGATAAGGCCTTAATATGTAGCCTTAGAGTCTGTTGTTAAAACAAACTGGTCAAGTCGCATACCGCCTTCCCTTCTTCTAATAACAAAGCGATGAACTCCAGCTTCAGGCACTACCAAGGCCTCACTTTCGTTATTATCCCATTCAAACCCATTTGTGACACCTGAATGACACACTCCTACTGAACCGTTTTCTAAACCAAAATATAAAGAATCTTGGCTAGTAGAAGCCGCCTGAACTTTTGGATGGAAATAAAAAGTTCCAGCTTCCGGGAAATAGATATCATAACCTACTTCCGCTCCACTATTTGATAACTTCTGCATCGAGCCACTACTAGCTTCTATATACCCACCTTTAGTCTGCCAAGTCGTAGAACTTTGAGAATCTTCCATACTATGAAACTCTTCAGCCTCAATCACTACATACCCATTTTGCACCACAAACGTTTCTGCTAAAGTTGTTCCAGCGCCCACTGGACTCGGAGTTTCGACACTCTGATTATCATATAAATCTGTCACTTCATGGTTCATCGTATATGAATCCCCAGTCTGTGAAGCACGCTCAATCACTCGGTTAAATGGCACTTCACAACTCTTAGCATTCATCGTCTGATATTCCAGACCAGCTGAAAGCTTCGTATAATCACCATAGTTCTGAGTTTTACTGTATACCTTATTATTAGAGACCAAACGGAATGAAACATCAGGTTCAATTGTAAAGAGCTGATCATCTAAATCATTATAGAAACAGTTATCGCTGAGAGTTATTCCTACAGGAGCATCGTCATAACGATAATTTGGATTATGGTAATCCACATTGAATGCTTCTTCATTACTCCCAAAGTTAAGAGACTCACGACAATTTTTCACAACATTTCCACTCACAGTCGCTTCTTCAATCCCCTCATATGTCTTATCATACACGCCATAGCGACCGTCCATTAATACAAGTGCTCCACGCCAACCATGGCCACCTATATTTTCAAGGTAATTGTTTTTCACCACATTCCCTGATCCAATGACCCTGATCCCGGCTTCGGTTTCAGCTCCAGTACCAATAAAGTAGTTTTCTTCAACGATACAGTCTTGCCCATGTCTCAAAACAAGTCCCCCATCACAATCATCAAAAACATTTCCTCGATAAACATTCCCTGTAGATTTATCTGAAATTACCTCAGGCTCATACAACCAATTATCCGTCTTAATCGCTTGGTAAAAGTAATTATATTGTACCAAACATTCTGTTCTAAAGCCTTGTTTCCCACTATCACCGATACGAATTGTTTCATAATTGTATTGGTCAATACTATCTCTGGTTCCAAAGTAATTGTGCGTTAGAATATGCTCTCTAGGAATAGACATCGTACTCTCCCCTTCTCCAGGCTTCACGCAAATCGCTACATTTTTAGATTTTTTATACTGAAAGGAACAATATTTAACTGTATTCCCATACCCTTGCATCAAAACCCAGTAGGCATCATCTAATCCATTATCATCGAAACCATTAAAAAAACTGTTCTCAAAAGTAATATTTCGTGAATTTTTAGCCATTTGAACCACTCCGTTCTTTTCTATAGGCCCACCATCTTTATCAAACCTTAATCCAGAAAGAATCGCATTTTCACCTTTGATCACGAGACGCGTCGCCCCCGTAAACTTCACATGCCCCGCATTTCGAGCATAAATCTCAACAGGTCTTTGACTTGAGCCTTCACATTCAAATGTTACATCCACATTTTGATAGGTTCCGTCTTCAATAATAACACGACTACCAGAAGTTAATTCATCCAATTTCGCAAAGTCGGAAGCAGAGTTAATGATATACGTCTCTTCATAATTGGTTTGCTTTCCTACTGTAGAGCGTTCAATTGCCTCATCAATGCCTATAGAGGCATGCTCTGTGATATTATCTTTTACCAAAACCCACTTAAAATGAGCTGTAGTCGTCGTCTTACTTTTAGAACATCGTATCGACCTCTTCCCACTTCTTGTAGATATATATTTCTGATTACTTCCTTGGATGACAAACGTGCCTCCCTCTAACGGAATCAAAGTAAACCCTTCCGCTTCACCGATAGATGTGGCGTTTAAAGTCATCGACTTATTGCTTCCCTGATTTGAAAGGTAGGCTCCGAATTCTTCAGACCAAAATGCCACTCGCCCCATTCCTGCGTCCAATACAGTAAAAACTGTCGCATTTTCTAGCTTTTGACTATCACACTTTAAATTCACATTCGCTTTATTCCTATTCAAATAAGAAAAGCCGTCAGCAGCTTCTGTCGCACCATCTAGTGCAATTTGTTGCCCTACTTGGGGCAGATTTTCAGAGAATGAGAGCAACGTTTGTATCGAAAACAATGCTGTACACAAGAGTTTGGGGGAGCGTAGGACATTTCTATAATTCATAAGAAAAAGATATTTTTTAGCACAGGTGGTTTAAAATTTATATACTTTGCAATAATAAAACAACATTAGAAACTTTGGCTCAAGATAAAAAAGAGCCATTGGTGTGATTTCACCAATGGCTCTTTGCTTACTC
>CAYUKP010000196.1:0-3763 GCA_964445335.1 uncultured Verrucomicrobiales bacterium | reverse complement strand
AGAACATTCTGCCCATCAATTCCTGATGAATAATAAGAAGATGGAGGATTATACACCCCTATATCTGAACTCGCGACTTCTCCATTAATCGTCCAATCTTCTATCGTACGGCTAACTTTTCCATCCCCTAAAGATGATCCTTCAAATGAAGTGTTCGTTAAGGCGCCTCCCACATCTTGAGCATAACTAAAAACGCTCAATAACAAAATAAATAGCAAGAGATTTCTCATATGCAATTCACAATAAGATTAAAAAAACTTAAAATCAACTATTTTTATGTTAAAAATAAATAATTTAATTGCATAAGACATTTATTTAAAACTCAACCACAACAAAAAAATGACCTACAGGAAGAAAAGCTCCTTCTATAAAAAGCGGTTAATGCCTATGATAATCTCCTTTATCAGCCCACCTTTCCTCCAGTAGCCCGAAGTCTTGATCGTATTTATCCCACGATTGTAAAACCTCTAAAGTTACCTTTTGTATTTCTCCATTTAAGGTTTATGAAACAGAAATTTATCGATGCGACTCTATCTCAATGGGAGTAGAACTTATCGTGTTATACTTATCTAGTACAGATAAAGCGCTGACTCCCAAAATTGCACATATCCCCCAAATCACAACAGATTCAAAAATACTCTCCATTGTTAAACACATAAAGTATATGAAAAGAGGAAAAACTACAATCAGCCTAGGAGGAATATTCATAGGTGAAAACCCTACAAATGTAAGGCAAACCCAATAGATTATTGAAAGAATTACACCTACGATTACACCAAGAACCCAGTGCACCATATTGTCTAATTCCTTCTGAGTGTAATGGGCCCGCAGCCAATCAATGGTTCTTTTATAGATTTGTCGAATAAAAGGCTTTTTATTGTTAACGCGCTTCACCTTGAAGAAAATCAATATTTAACATCAACATTTTGCATAATTTTTAAAAGCGCCACCTCATAGAATCATCACCATTCCCCCTGAGGTGCTTGGCTTTAAAAGCCAAGTTACTTAAAATCTTAAAATTCTAGCTTGCCTCCAGTCGCGCTGAAGTCAGGGAGGTCAACTGACACAGACTTAGAGCCTTTAGCAATGGCTTCCTTCTGTAACGTGACAATCTCCTTAATCCCCTTGCGCGCAAGCCCAAGCATGTTCGCAAGTTCAGAATCAGAAAAGACTGCTTCTTCTCCTGAAGCTTGGAGTTCGACGAAGTCTAGATTTTCGGTCATAACAATATTGCAATCAACTGATGCGTCCTTGTCCTCTAAATAATTAAGATCAAGCAAAGGGGTGTCAAGGTGTACTCCACAGCTAACCGCAGCCACCATCTTAGATACTGGATTTGTCTTGATCTTGCCTTCTTCTAAAAGGGAGTTTAATGCGATGCCAAGGGCAACGCTTGCTCCTGTGATAGAAGCAGTTCTGGTGCCTCCATCAGCTTGGATGACATCACAATCAATCCAAATCGTACGAGATCCGAGCTTAGAAAGATCGAGAGTCGCACGTAAGGAGCGCCCAATAAGACGCTGAATCTCCATGGATCTGCCGTCGACTTTTCCCTTGGTGCTGTCACGCGTCTTACGATCGAGAGTACTGTAAGGAAGCATAGAATACTCAGCGGTAAGCCATCCGCCCTTGACTCCTTGGTACTTCATCCAACGAGGAACAGCTTCCTCAATAGTTGCGGCACAAATGACTTTGGTATCCCCAAAGGAGCAGAGAACGGAGCCACTTGCATGAGGAGCCACTCCTGGCTCAAAGGAGATCTCTCTGAGCTGATCTGACTGACGATTGTCGTGTCTATTCATATCATATATCTCCTAGCAACATCTGATAAAGGCACGAGAACAAATTCATTTTTTTTATGATCGGGTTTCTTTTGAGTTTAGGTTCTACCTTTTCAATGATACGACCCCCTTTGATGGCTAGTAAGGGGGATGAATTGGAAAAATGGGGAGCTGATGTGATCTCAGGCCGCAACAAGAGCTTTGCTGCCTTCATCGCACGGAGGGTCTTTTGGGGTGCCTCATTGCTCTTTGAGGCTATCGTCCGAGTACGTGTTGCCTATTACCTCTCGGGTAAGGCCAAACAAGCAGACTTTGCATCCATGGTCGTTAGTGTCGGCAATTTAACCGTTGGAGGCACAGGCAAGACCCCTGTTGTAGAAAAGCTCTCACGCGAACTTTGTGCCACAGATCGCCAAGTCGCAATCCTCTCCCGAGGATATAAGAGTAAAAGTCTGAAAGAACCCCAATCTTGGCCTAATATCTCCAAAGTCCAATCTTACGACATTGTCCCGAAGGTCGTAAGTGATCATGACAAACTCTACCTTAAGCCTCCCTACTCTGGTGATGAGCCGTATATGTTGGCCAAAAACCTCCCCGGAGTCGCTGTATTAGTAGACAAAGATCGGGTGAAAGCCGCCCGATTTGCGATTTCACACCTCGGCTCCAATACTATCGTCTTAGATGACGGGTTACAATACCTCAAACTGCGCCACTCCTTTGACATCATTCTTCTCGATCAAAATGCGCCCTTTGGCACAGATGCCATGCTCCCCAGAGGAACACTCAGAGAACCACCTCGACATCTGCGAAGAGCCAACCTAATCGTCATTACGAAGTGCAAGACTCCTGACAACTCAGCCCTCATCAAGCGCATCCGTAAATACAATAAAACAGCGGGAATCGTAGAGTGTAAACATGAGGCCGTAGAAATCCAAAGTCTGTATACAGAAGAACGGCATTCTCTGAACTACCTCGAAGGCAAAAAAGTGGCGGCAGTCAGTGGCATTGCTGTTCCGCAGAGCTTTGAATCCTTACTAGAAAAACAAGGCGCTGACATTCTCTTTCACCGCACCTTCTCGGATCACCACCACTTCAAACCAAAGGAGATCAAGAACTTCACAAAACGTAGTATTCAGGAAAAAGCCGACCTAATCGTAACGACTGAAAAAGACGCGGTCCGCTTCCCTCCCGATGCCGACTCTCCTGATATTCCGATCTATTACTTACGTATCGAAATCCAAATCCTTAAGGGGCAAGAGCATTGGGACAATGCCATCGAAACCATCACAGGAAAGGACTTTCAGCATCCTGTAGAACATGGTTATCAACAAATGATGGAGCGTATCACTCGAGAAAAGAAAAAGAACTCACTACTCTAACAAGTAGAGAAGTGAGCTTTAAAACTTAAATACTTTAATCGATTTCAACTAAAAGGTCAGCAGAATCAATTACGTCACCCGTCTTCACGTGTATAGCCGTAATTGTTCCCCCTTTAGAAGCCGACACAGTAGTGAGCATCTTCATCGCTTCGAGCGTCAATAAGGCATCACCTTCTGAAACCGTATCACCAACCTTCCAGTTAACCTCTGTCACGAGCCCAGGCATTGGAGCGCAAATATGTGAAGAATTCGTTGGGTCTCCCTTCAGTTTGGTATGAGCCGAGGTTGCCACAGACTTATCTGTCACCACAGACTCACGAGGCATCCCATTTAACTCATAAAAGACTGTACGCTTCCCGTCTTGGTTTGGCTCCCCAATCGAGATGAGCTTAATGAAGAGGGTCTTCCCTGGTCCGATCTCGACACTAATTTCCTGTTCTAACTCCAAACCATAGAAGAAGGCTCCTGTCGGTAGAGGGCTAAGCTTGTCATAGGTGTTAAGAGAGTGTTGAAAATCCTTATAAACATCAGGATACATCAAGTAACTGTAAAGATCGTCATCCGTCGGCTCGCGATTGATAATTTTAGCCACTTCCGCTCTGA
>CAYUKP010000195.1:0-3799 GCA_964445335.1 uncultured Verrucomicrobiales bacterium | reverse complement strand
ACATGCTCGATCAACCATACGTTGTTTGCTGTTTGATAAAACACGTAACCTTCCTTATGCATTTCTAAGGATCGAATCTCTAAAAGATGAGGACGCCCTCGTCTGGCCGCGACTTTCATCGTCATTTCAATGTCTAAGCCTAAATGCACATGATGTCGTTGACGCCTTTGAAGGCCATGAGCCTTAATAGAATCTAGAGCGCTTTCGGTTGTTCCGTGATAGAGGAATTGTGGAGGTATGGCGGGTGTGAGTTGTAAGTCTACCTTGACCGAGTGCCCTTGGTTTGCACAGATTTTGGTACGATCTTCGGAGTATCGATAGCGTTGTTTCTCGTCGCTTCTGACGATTTCATCAAGCAAGCTCTGGTCGAGAGTGAGAGCTCCTACTCTGAGGCGTAGTAAGACTTCGGAAACCTGTGCCCAACCATTTGCATCTAAAGTTAATCCAATAGACTCAGGCGAATGCCTGAGGACTTTACTCAACGCCTTGCTGAGTTTCCTCTTCTGCTGAGGAGAGATATTCCTCCACCTCTCAGCTGATCTATCCTGAGACATCTCAAAAGTCGTAAACAATGACCTCTACCTCGGTTCCAACCAACGCCGTATGAAGCAATGGTTCGACCTCCTCCCATCTCCCCCCGGCCAGGCCACAACCGATTCGGGGCATATGAACTGATGCATTCTGGCGTTGCGCCTCAGCCATTACTTGTGCCAAGGCTTGCTGAAGTGCACCATATCGAATGGGCACACCTTGACTTCGGCTCACTTTGATCCCTCTCTGGGCGACCATATTTGCAACTGATATGTGCTCTGTCACGGGTACTATTTGCACAGATCCAAGTGCGAAATCATTTGATGAACGGTCTCTATACCACGCCCGATATGCCTTTTCTGGCTCAGGCCATCGCTTGGAGATCGCAGTCACAAATCCTCTACCCCACCCTCCAATATCATTGCAAACATGAGCTATTATTTTACGACCTTTCGCCTGTGGAGACGTAGCGTCTCCTTTTTTATACGTTATCATAAACCTTTAGTTGTTCGTTTAATCGGGTTCGCGCCTGCATCAGTGCAAACCCTAAGAGATTCTCGCCTCTCCAATGAGACGGCTTGAGACTATTGGGGTCATCGCTGGCCATTCCAATCCCCCAAATGCGATCAACAGGGCTGGCCTCTACGAGCACTCTAGAACCTGTGGTAAGGAGGAATTCCTTAAGGTCTAAATTTTGCGAAAACTTGGCGACACAGCCATCTGTTACAATTTGAAATCGATGCTTCCGCCAAGTCTCCTCCTCAAAGCCTCTGACCTTTCGGCCAATACTCTTGGCCTCTCCTGGACTACTCGCCTTGAGCACCTGATGTTCCCTTGCTTGATCTCCAAACAAGCGAGCCTTAGACGCCATCATGTAATGCTCTACTGACGGATAAGCCTGACCATCTACTTCAAAGGACGCAGGATACCAATTGCTCAGGCAACTTTTATCTATCTGACCTGGCACACGTGGCCGATGCCCCCAAAAGTACAGATACTTTGGGCGCAAGCCTCCTGCTAGAGCGTGTTGTAGCGCCTCTACGGTGTAAATTTCTTTCATCTCTATTCTATTGTTTAATCTATACAGCAAGCTGAAGGGCGTAGCTTTCTAATTGATCTCGCCATGCCAGCTTTTGAAGCCAAACATCAGGGATGCCCTCTGCCCCATAAAAAGCCCCTGCGATCTGACCGTAGACCGCTCCTGTGGTATCGGCATCATCTCCGAGATTAACCGCCTTCAGAGCGCCCTCCCTAAAAGAAGTCGAATGGTAAAACGCCCAAAGAGCTGCTTGCAGAGACTCTACCACATATCCTGACCCGCGGATTTCATCGTCAGAACACCTCGTAAAGCTCCCCTGCGCAATGGCATAGACTCGTGGCGCTCTTTCGTGAATAGCTAAGGTTTCTAACTCTTGGGGTGTCATCTGGTACACCTCGGATTTAGACGTTGCACGGAGAGCCTTGGCAATGAGCAATCCCAGCACTCGACATGCGGCTAGGCATTCCTCTGCTTGGTGAGTGGTTCGAGAGCTCTGCTCACACCTATAGAGTAGCTCCTCCACCTCCCACTTGTGATAAGACAATGCCACAGGAGCAAGCCTCATAATACTGCCATTTCCAGCTGTTCTGGGATGCTTAGATCCGGCCTGACCATCTACTTCAAAGGACGCAGGATACCAATTGCTCAGGCAACTTTTATCTATCTGACCTGGCACACGTGGCCGATGCCCCCAAAAGTACAGATACTTTGGGCGCAAGCCTCCTGCTAGAGCGTGTTGTAGCGCCTCTACGGTGTAAATTTCTTTCATCTCTATTCTATTGTTTAATCTATACAGCAAGCTGAAGGGCGTAGCTTTCTAATTGATCTCGCCATGCCAGCTTTTGAAGCCAAACATCAGGGATGCCCTCTGCCCCATAAAAAGCCCCTGCGATCTGACCGTAGACCGCTCCTGTGGTATCGGCATCATCTCCGAGATTAACCGCCTTCAGAGCGCCCTCCCTAAAAGAAGTCGAATGGTAAAACGCCCAAAGAGCTGCTTGCAGAGACTCTACCACATATCCTGACCCGCGGATTTCATCGTCAGAACACCTCGTAAAGCTCCCCTGCGCAATGGCATAGACTCGTGGCGCTCTTTCGTGAATAGCTAAGGTTTCTAACTCTTGGGGTGTCATCTGGTACACCTCGGATTTAGACGTTGCACGGAGAGCCTTGGCAATGAGCAATCCCAGCACTCGACATGCGGCTAGGCATTCCTCTGCTTGGTGAGTGGTTCGAGAGCTCTGCTCACACCTATAGAGTAGCTCCTCCACCTCCCACTTGTGATAAGACAATGCCACAGGAGCAAGCCTCATAATACTGCCATTTCCAGCTGTTCTGGGATGCTTAGATCCGGCCTCAGAGATATGAAATTTACTAAACGAGATCAGCGCATTTCTCACGGTATTCCCAATGTCAAAACATGATCCTGTCACGCTGTTACGTCCATGAAGCCACCATTCCAGATAGCGCTTTATTTGGTCTTCTAGACACATCCCTTTCCTTTCGATTAGAGACTGCGCCAAACAGATGGCCATTGAGGTATCATCTGTCCATTGCCCAGGCTTTAGATCAAATGGCCCACCTCCGATCATGTCCTGAATTGGTTCAAATGACCCGGGACTCTTAAACTCTAATGTTGTCCCTAAAGCATCCCCAACAGCCAACCCTAAGAGGGCTCCCTTAACTCTATCTTTCTCTCGTTTATTCATCGATTCTCGCATTTGATCTCGCTCGCATAGATGCTGGCATATAGAGTCGCTCTTGAGGCAAAAGTAGCTCCTCATACCCCGCACAGTCCTTCTTCAATGACATTTCTTGAACAAACGGGGTAATATCGCAAATTTTCTGGATACCCTCCTGAGCATAGCGCTCCAACATTTGCCCTCTGATACCTATCTGTAAGGCTCTTCTCTCGACCTTCCCCCCTTGAGGATCATGGTCTGGATCCCACTGCAATCTCACTTGTGAGCCTTTAAGCTTCTGCTTCCACGCCTCTTGAGTTGGAAAGCTATCCTTGCGAAAGCTAGACTCGACCGCCGTCTCCAGAAGCTCATCAAAGAAGGCTCTCGAAAGGGTGATGGCTAAAACAACCTCTTGGTTCTCCTTCGTAGCCCAACCTGATCTATACATCATCCAGAGAAAGTTCGGCTTAATCCAAGACATACGGGAGTAACTAAACTCACCTCCAAACGTCTGATGCTTCACGGCATAATACCCAATCTGGGCATT
>CAYUKP010000194.1:0-3820 GCA_964445335.1 uncultured Verrucomicrobiales bacterium | reverse complement strand
GTCCTTGGAACTCGCAAGAAACTCGCAAGAGAGCTGGAACCCTCATTACTCCTCGTCATGTAATGTTTTGTGCACATGGCAGTTTTTTTGTACCTCAAGGAGAGCAAATATACTTTGTCTCGAATGATAATACAGTATACGAACGAACAATCATTGGATTAAAAAGACATCCCTCATACAGCGGGCCTATATACTATAACAATGACATTGTGATTGGTTTATTAAATGAGGATCTCCCTCATGATGTTATGCCCTGCTATTTCCTGCCAGACGACTGGGCCGATTATATATCATCTAGCGTTTCCATTCCTACACTGAGAATAAATCAATTCGAAGAAGCCCTTGTTGGAAATTTATACCCATCTAGGATAAATAGCGCTAAGACTTTCTTTTCAAAACCTTTAGATACTCCCAGATCAGATTTTTACTTGGGTACTGCAGCACCTAATGCCACTGGTTTGTATGTTGGAGACTCTGGTAATGGTGGATTCATGATTTTAGACTCCAAGCTCATTCTTCTCACTATATGGACAAATGGTGGAGCTGGTGGCGGAACCTCTGTTACCAACCAAAAAGAAGAAATTCAGACACTAATTGATGAGCTAGATGAGGAGGCATCTCAAATATCGGGTCATCAAATCCAAGAATTTGATCTCTCGCCGTATACTATATACGCAGATATACCTCTAGAAAGCATACCGATTGCTACGCCATCTAACCCAGAATTAATACTAAGCGATTACCCATACTTAGACGAACCTGTATCAGCCGAATGAAAAATATCTTACTCATCATGTTAACATGCCCACTCACGGGGGCTGTTCATAACACTCAGTATTACATTGGTAACAATGGGATGTCCGTAGAGATTCCGTCCAGCGTTAACGACAACCTCTATGGCGGAGGAATATTGTGGAACATAACCTCCTCTAGCATAACCCCATACACTGCTACCGCAGCTTATAACATTGTAATCTACCAGGCCTCCTATGGAGATGTTATTGACCAAGATTTCACTCTAAACCATAGTGCAATTGACGTTTATGGGGACGATAGCTTTAGCTACAGCACTACAGAAAGTAACTTCATCGCGTTCTGGGCAGAAAACCCAGAATCACCTTATTTCACAGATGATTTTACAGCAGACGAAGGCAGCTATTATGGCTGGCTTGAGTTTGGATACGACGATTCCACTGATGAGTTGTCTTTGATTAATGCATTAACCGTGGAAGGTGGTTCAATAACTGTTGGGGTTCCTGAACCCTGCACGACCAGTATCATGGCATTAGCAAGTATCAGTTTACCATTCATTAGAAAGCGTTCTTAATACTCCCCCCATCATTTGAGTCACCCATACAGACATTCCTTATTTCTCCTCTTCCATTTCTAGAGAAACCATGCCACTTCACCAGCATGTACGTCTGGTCAAAACTCTCTTCCATTAAATGGAATGATGCCTGGGAAGAACGCTTCTACGGGAACACGAACGCGATGATCGAAGAGATCAAGGGAGGTAAGAATATCAGAATCACCGTCTACTGTGAGACGGAGTCTGCAGCTCTCGAGATCAAAGAACAGTTCGGCGGGAGTGTCCGAGAGTTCAAGTCGGGCAAATGGGAGGAACCTCAGGACCTGACTAAGAAACCTCTCCTCATCAGGGATCAACTGGTTCTCTCCCAAACTGTCGAACAGGCTGAACTAGAGGCTCTCAAGGAGCAGTACGCTGATCGTATCGTCCTCAATGTCCCTGCAGAAATGGCCTTCGGCACAGGTGACCACCCGACGACGTCTAACTGTCTTCGCTTCCTCGCAGACTACGCTAAGGAACGTAAGCAACAACCATGGACGATGGTCGACGCAGGCACGGGCACAGGAGTGATCGCCATGGCCGCCTCCAAGCTGGGAGCCCATGGGGTAGAGGCCTTCGACTTTGACCCTAAGGCGGTAGAGGTAACCCAGAAGAATCTAGACCTCAATGAAGCTAGTGAGGTCAAGGCGTACGAACTCGACGTCTTTGATTGGTCACCGAGCGAGCCCTTTGACTTTGTCGCCGCGAACCTCTTCTCCACGATTTTGCAAAAGGCCTTCCCGATCCTCAAGTCTGCACTCAAACCTGACGGTACGATCGTCATCTCAGGCATCCTCCACACCCAGTGGGAGGAGACACACGCCGCAGCGCAGCAAGCAGGCCTGACCTTCTCCCTCGTCAAGAAGAAGGGCAAGTGGGTCACCGCACGTGGAACTCACCAGTAGAACTACTTTTCCGCTTGCCAGCGGCCAACAATAGAAGACACTACTCCCACTATGGCAACGTTTGAAAATGTAACAGTTAAGAAGGAGGCGAACGTCTACTTCGACGGTAAGGTCACGAGCCGTCAGGTCACTCTCCCTAATGGAGATGTTAAGACTCTCGGAATCATGCTCGCTGGTGAGTATGAATTCGGTACAGAGGCGCCAGAACTCATGGAGGTCACCGCAGGTTCAGCGGAGATCCGTCTCGATGGAGAGACCGAGTTCAAGACATACAATGCAGGTGAATCCTTCAATGTCCCAGGTAACTCTAAGTTCTTCCTCAAGGTAGACACCATCTTTGACTACGTTTGTTCCTTCCTCAGCGAGTAATCGATAGAGACTAGATCTCTCTAGACCCTATGGCAGTGATTCCTCGGAACCGCTGCCCTTTTTTTATCTATGATAGACGCTCATGCTCACCTCCAGATGCCTGCTCTCGCAGAGCTAGATCTACGTGATTATTGGACCCAAATCGATAGAGTCGTCGTCAACGGGACCCACCCGAGAGATTGGCCTCAAGTGGCGGAACTCGCTCAGAACGAGAAGGTCTGTGCCAGCTATGGCATCCACCCATGGGAGACTCAGAGCCTGCCCGCGGACTGGCTCGAACAACTCCACCAATACCTGCTCCGTAACCCAGATGCTGGAGTAGGAGAGATCGGACTCGATAAGTGGATCAGATCTTATGATCTCCCACTACAGAAAGAGGTCTTCACGGCGCAATTAACACTCGCGACTGAGCTGGGTCGCCCGATCACGATTCATTGCCTCAAGGCCTGGGGCACACTCAAGGAACTCCTCCAGACCTATGAGGGTCCAGCCTTCCTCCTCCATGCATATGCAGGCCCTGTAGACTACATCCCGTTCTTTGCAGAGAGAGGAGCCTACTTCTCCTTCTCTCCCTACTTCCTACTGGAGCGTAAGGCTCAGACCTGTAAGAACTTCCTCCATGTTCCGAGAGAACGACTCCTCCTAGAGACCGACGCTCCATCCATGCTGGGCCCTATCACTACTTGGTGCCCGGAGCAAAATGACTTCAGCAGTGATCATCAGCACCCAAGTAACATTGGGAGACTTTATCATGCCGTCGCCCCCCTCCTCGCTGAGTCCCATAGTGAACTCATCACTCGCGTAGAGGAGAACTTCCGGCAATGGTGGGGGCTAGCCTAATCTGCTTGCATCTTAGCAAGAGCCTGCGTAGGAATACGAATCGGACGTCCCGCAGGCATCTGTACTACCGCTAGCTTCTGGCGGCATGTGATGTAGAGTAAGTCTGGGTTCTCCTTATTACGTACCTCAAACTCGCACCAAAACGCGGTTCTCGTATTCTCGGTAATACTCCCAGTAATCACGAGGTTATTCCCTAGAGTTGCAGACTTACGGTAATCGATCTCCGTACGCGCCACTACTGGAAAGACCTGTGTCTCTGCCATGCCCTGTAGATCGAAACCCACTTCCGCAGCCAAGTGCGTACGGCAGGTCTCAATCATGCGTAGATAAGCGATATTATGCACTACGCCGCCTATAT
>CAYUKP010000193.1:0-3829 GCA_964445335.1 uncultured Verrucomicrobiales bacterium | reverse complement strand
AGGTAGAAAGATCGAGTTGATGTGTCTCATGGGTTTGTTGGGTAAGATGCTGCATTCGCACATCTAACTTGGCTAAGGCAATATCATGTTCATTTTTCTGAGCTCGGAGAGCGGCCAAGCGTTCACTGGCAGCCTCCTCCTCAGATGTGGTTCCAAAGGTTTGAGTGGTTAATTGATCTATGCCTTTTTGGCGGGACTTTTGCTTTTGTGTTAACTCGTCCAATAGACATTCGTTGGATTGAATCGAATTTTGGAGAGTTTGAGATTTTGTTTTTTGTAGAGACAGCTTGGTAAGCAAAGCTGTCTTCTCTCGTGAGAACTTCTTTAATCGAGTATTTTCTTCTTTTATACGATGTTCCAGTCCATCTTTCTTGAGGCGAAAGGCCTCATGCGTTAGGCGTTTGTCGCCTAGGAGGGTTTTCTCCTTATTAATCTCTTGGTAGGTCTCAGATTCTTGCTCGCTGATATACTGAAATAATTCTTGAACTTTTTGTAACTGCTTCTCTAAAGCCCGTTGCTTTGCCTGCGCTTCTTTCAGTGATTCAGAAGCCTTTTGTTGCGCTACCTGCTCTGACTTTAATTTGTCAATGCAGTGTTTCTGATTGTTATTCAACTTCTGTGAATGCTTCCGTCTTTGTGTAATACCTTTTTCAATTACACGTTTTTCAGACTCTAAGCCTTGGATGGTCAAACACTTTTGCTGTAGGGTCGTTTTTGCTTGCTGGAGAGCTATTTTTTTCTCGTGCTTTGTCTGGATGAGATGGTGCTCTTGCGCTTGCAAAGCGCTCATCTCTTTGTCGATCTCTGAGAGGCGTAAATCGAGATTTCTTATTTCATTTTGCGCCTGAAGTATTGATTTTTTATGTTGACCTAAGGGGATGTCGATGACTCCTCCTGCTCCTAGGATCTCGCCTTGTAATGTTACATATTGCAGGTGTGGAGTTCGCTGATAGCAGTTGTGTGCGATCTTAAGGTCTGATACAATTACGACATTATCTAATAACTTTGTAAGAAGAGAGTGGAGGGAATAATCATTAGGCTGAATACTCACAAAGCTGAGCGCCCATCCAATGGCCTCGGATGGACACGGAGAGTGTTTCTTGGATACCAAATTATCTGAGTGTTTGGTGTAGAGTGTCACTCCCCGTAGCCCCATAGATACAACATCCTCTAATATTTTATGAACGAATGAGACTCTGTCCACGATTATGCAATTGAGTTGTCGCCCTAAACTCGCTTCCAAGGCTGTTGTGTACTCATCTTCTACCGATAGGTAGTCCTTCAGTGTACCCTTGATGTGAGGTGAAAAGTATTCAGGTTTTCCTAATCCATTTAATACATACTTATTCCCTTGCCCCAAGGTCTCCTCAGATTTTAGAAACTCCTCTAGGACTTGCAGGCGAGCATCTAAGGTTATTTGGTGTGATTTTAGAAGTTCCCATTCTCTCTTTTGTTCTGCTAAGGCATTTTTGAACTCTTGTAATTCGTACTCGCGTTTTACGACTTGATTTTGTAAATTTTGGGCGTCTTTTTTTTGCTTAGATACTTGACTGTCTAGGGTTTCAGCTTCAGTCTGTTGTTCGAATAGTAGCTTTTTGGTTTGCAGGATTTCGCCCTCTATATGAGTTAGTGAAGATTTAAGGTTTCCTGTCATTACGCGTTTGGATGCGATGATCTCTTGTTGCGCTACTACGTTTTTTTGAGATATTTCTTGTGAGCGTCTTAAATCTTTTTGCTCTTGTAGGTTCTGCTTCTGGAGGTGTGCTTGCTGTTGCAACTGATTTTCTAATGCCTTTAGAGTGACCTCCTGTGAGGCGCATTCTTTTTGGCTATGTTCGACAGACTTTTGTAGTGTTTTGTAGTCTTTAGTATTTCGATCTAGGGACTTTTTTAGAATCGACTCTTGCGTCTCCACCTCTTGAAGCTCTTCTTGATGGAGGATATGTCGCTCTTTGGTTAAAACCAATTGTGATCGTTCGCGTTCTAGAGAGTGCTGCAATTTTTGCCAGGAATCTCGAATGTCTTCCAGTTTCTTTGTTTCTAGCTTTATATTTTCTTGTAAAGATAATAACTTCTCAGAAAAGTGCTTAAGGTTGAGTTTCTCCTTATCAATTTTTTCACGAAGCGAGGTCGCTTGATTTAGATTTGTTTGTTGCTCTTTTTGGAGCAACTCCATCTGATGTTTGGTTTGTTGCAATTCTAGGGTTTTAATGTCTTCTGATAACGCTTGGTAAGTGCGAGCCTTTTCTGACTGCTCTTTTAAGCGCTTCATCTGAGCCCCTTGTTCCTTGAGTTGATCTCCTACCCGAATGAGATTTAGAGTTGTTTGGTCTAATTTACGTAAGGCATCTTTCTTAGACTTGCGAAATCTAGAAATTCCCGCAGCTTCTTCAAAGCACTGTCTGCGATCTTCAGGCTTATCAGATAAGATTTGGTCGATCTTCCCCTGTTCCATGACAGAATACGCATGCTTACCTATGCCCGAATCCAAGAACAGCGCGTGAATGTCTTTTAGTCGGCAAGGAGCTTCATTGATCAAATATTCAGACGATCCATCACGGTAGGCACGCCTTGTGATAGCTAGTTCGTTATATGCTACATTTAACGTATCTAGGCAATCATCTAAAATGAGAGTTACCTCAGCCATTCCTGATGCTTTACGTCGTTCGGAGCCATTGAAAATAATATCTGCGATTTCAGTGCCTCTAATAGCTTTCATGGATATTTCCCCTAACACCCAGCGAATCGCATCTACAACATTTGACTTACCACAACCATTAGGGCCGACAATGCACGTCATTCCTTCCGAGAAATCAAAAAAGGTCTTGTCTGCAAAGGACTTGAAGCCATGTATGGTGAGAGATTGAAGTCGCATGTTCTGATTACAGAAATGTATAGGGGATGTCTGTTGCCGAAGGGGGCAGTAGACCTAGGTTTGTTAGAAAGATGTCTGAAGACTGTAAGGTCAAGCCAAAGAGTTCTGAATTCACGTTATAATTAAAGTCTATATGCGTAGCTGAAGGGAAGGAAACTAACTCGGCAGTATTGCCCTTTCTGACGTATTTTTTTACGAATTGTTTCGAATGTGAAAATGGAATCTGGGTGTCAGCCTCTCCGTGAAAGACAATTATAGGAGAAGCGTGTCTGTGAATTTGTCGGTAGGGGCTTAACTGATTTGCAATTCGGTCGTTCGGAAAGTTTTCAGACATTAATCCTTTTGTGCTTATATCGCTCACAGGTGAGTAGAGAATGAGTCCCTTAGGTTTTGGTAAACCCTTTGTGTATAATAAACTTCTTTTGTGTTGCGATGCCAAGTGCAAAGCTAATAAGCCTCCAGCAGCATTCCCTCCCAAAACTAATTGGTCTAAATCGACCCCAAAGTAATCTGCATTTAACTCTAAATAGGAAAGGAAAGATCGTGCATCCTCAAGAGCCTCTAAAGGTCCAGTCCCGTTGCAAGAGCTTACTCTAAATTCTACAGAGAATGCAACCATTCCTCGGCTTGAAAAGTGGATGCAGTGTGGGGCGAACTGGACAGGAAACCGTCGGTTAAATACTCCACCATGAAAAAAAACGATCGCAGGGCGCTTCTTGGTCTCCTCTTTAGGTGGTTTGAAGCAATAAGCCCCGCAAGCCCCATGAGGTGTTTCGCTATATATCTGGTATTCGGCTCCTTTGAGGAGTTCTTGGTTTTTTTTATGACCGATTACTGGTCGTTCTTTTCGGTGCATTGTTTAAAGATTTGTTTTTATTTAAGCTTATAACACAAAATGTATCATCTTATTAATCTGATTTCACGCCTCTTCTCTTATTTCAATCATTTGGAGTG
>CAYUKP010000192.1:0-3829 GCA_964445335.1 uncultured Verrucomicrobiales bacterium | reverse complement strand
CTTCTGTTTATCGGAGGAGGTATAAGAAATTACTGAGCGTTTACATGATGAGATAGGCGCTTTTTTCTTTAAAAAGACGATGAGAATTATTAATATAAATAGATAAAAAACTACCAACTAAGATTCACCTACATACATTATTGAATGAAAATCATTAACACTTTAAAATTAGCACTATGCTTTGCACTGCATTCAGCAACTGCAAGCGAGAACCACAGTGACTATGTCTTTGATGAGACACTAGTGACCAAAAACAGAATCGAGCAAAGCGGACCAGTCCCTCTCGTGCTCGATCAAAAGTCTAAAACCGACAATATACAATACCTAATGGCTGCAGGTGGAGCGCGTAATGATGCTCAGAAAGTAGTTTGGCATGATAAAAAGTTCTATCCAAAGCATGCGTGGATGAACACTTTTGATCGACTCACGGACTGGTACCAATGGGAGGTTTACGCTGAGGAAGCTGCCGGCTACCACATTGATGCCCTCATCTATACGACAGCATTAAACGAAGGGTTCAGAATTAGTGTTGTGGAAACAGGTGAAAAAATCGATTTTACTAAGGCACAAACTGGATGGGAAAAGTACGATGTAGGCGTCCTCTCTCTTCCAAAGGGGAAAAGCACGCTCCGCATGATCAGAACGACCGCACAAAAGAATGCCCATTTTAAATCCTTAGAGTTAGTGCGTAATTCGGACTATCCAGCGCTTTTAAAACGCATTGACGAGTATCAAACAGATACGACTTGGATGAGTAAGTCAGGCTATGGCCTGATGTTTCAGGCGGGAGCGTGGGGATACCCTAAGCCTCTGAACCCACCTCTACCAAGAGGACAAGTTGAGCGCAAAAGTCTAGAAGAGTATGCAAATGACTTTGACCTGCCTGCATTTGTAGAAATGGTGAAGGGTACTGGAGCATCTTATGTTATATGGTCAATCACATGGTGTGAATACCTCATGTGTGCCCCAATCAAGTCTGTGGACCGTTACCTTGGTCACAGTGAAAACACATCAACTCGTGACCTCATTGGAGAAATGGCAGATGCTCTAAAGAAAGAAGGAATAAAATTCATGCTATACTACCATAGGGGGGAAATCCATCAAGTACCCTGGTTCCAAGGTGAAGATTACCCTCACGAAGAATTTAGCAAGCGTGGAACAGGTGATCGATCTGTATTTTTCGACAGTTGGGTAGAAATTATTACCGAAATTGGTGAACGCTATGGTGATAGAGTTGACGGCTGGTTTATCGATGGTGGATTCGTTTACTATCCAGCACCATACGAACGTATGGGACAAGCCATGCGTGCAGGTAACCCCAATCGGATCACCTCATGGAATTCATGGTATATTGTCAAATACACAGACTTCCAAGACGCTAGCTTTGGTGAAGGTAGTAGAGGTGGTAGAGGTCCTCATTCGGCTGGTCCTAATAGTGATGGACGCTATATTTCTGGCCAATATAAGGGACTTCTACAACACGGAATGTTTGAGATGGAAAATGCCTGGGGTGTTAAGCAACCTAATCAATATATCAAAACAAAAATCACTCCTGAACAAGGCGTAAAAATCGTGACAAACGCTCGTACAAACAGTGCACCTGTCAGCTTCAACATGATGATGTATGAGGACGGATCAGTTTCTGAGGACTCTCTCAAGGTATTCGAAGCGATTAAAGCTGCAGGCCTTGGTAGAGAAAACTACCCTATAGAATAGTCAGTGCTGCACTGAGACTGCAAAAGTTAATAAATTTCAGTCGTATCAATCGTAAGCAACTTCATAATCGATCGATGATTTAAGCTTATCTAAAAAGCTTAAATCATCCTTCATTTTTAAAGGGAGGATCACTTTAGCTAATCCATTCACGAAGGTGTCTTCGCTGATCTCGAGCTGTTCACTATCACTCAGATCAAGAATACTGATACTTGACCCATTTAGGTCATAAAGATCAAATTTATAGCGAGCATCGATAAGAAGGTTATTCAGCACGAAGTATCCGAGTAAACTTTCTACACCACGTGAGTATCTCACTTTAACTGGTCCGGGAAAAGACAAACTTAGGGACTTGCTCTGAGAGTCAAACTCGCTCACCACCTTGCTATCATAATACTGTAGTGCAGCACATAATACGTCCTGATAGTCCTCCAGATGACTCCTCAATGAGATATCGTATTTTAGCATTGCAAATAAGTGTATGTTCTTTCTGACATGGTGCTGATCAGCGTATTTGACTACTTCTTCAACCTGTCGAACTGTAGGACGTTCCATGTCGTTGAAAGCAAAGTCATCAAACTGCTTTGCAATATTTAACATGAATATATTGTCAGAAACATTTTTTAACCCCGCTCTCTCCTCTATTGCAGATAAATTGAGAGTTCGAAAATTAATTAAATTAGAGTAATACGCATACTCATCCTTATCTTTGCTGATTCTAAAGGCCTTTTCCAACATATACTGGGCGAGGTAAATAGACTCTACTGGGCTGAGATCTTCATCCATTCCAAGAGAAAGCCGTTTAACCACACTTGCAGCGTCACCGTGTTTGATCCTACCATATGCACTAATGACATCCAGCAAACCGTTTTGCACGCCTTGAATACGGTCCTTCTCACTCTGCACATTCTTGAGACTGCCCTCCTTGTATGCTAGTTCAAACTCATTGAGCTCAATTATGTTCGAGTAGTACCAAGCAATAAGCGACAATAATAGCACAGAAGACACAACAATACTGACAATATTTTTATTCCTTCTCATCCTTAGTAGTAATTGAAATAAAATTGGGTAAGAATCAACGGATGTCTTATATAGGGTATAGTAATTAACTACATCCTTTTTCATATCTGCTACACTTTTATAGCGGTCTTGAGGACTTTTGCTGAGCGCCTTTAAGATGATTTTTACCAACCTTTTGTCCACCTTTTGTTTTTTTAAGTGACTGGAAATTTTTGAAGCGTCACTTTCTAGAGTCGCATCTAAGATTTGCTTGGTTTTCCCGGTATATGGAGCCTGTCTACTCACCAAATAGTGTAATAAACATCCCAGAGCATAGACGTCAGACCTTTCATCTTTTGGAGATTCTCCATGGATCTGTTCAGGTGACATATATCCAGGGGTTCCTCTCACTTCTCCAAAGAGCGTTTTCTTTCCCTCTGAAATGAATTGTTCGCTACCAATTAAGCCTTCCGTTTCCAGATCCTTTTCTTTTGCCAACCCCCAATCACACACTAGCACCTCTCCGTATTTATCATACTGTATGTTATCAGGCTTAAGGTCTAAATGAATGACACCTTTACTGTGAGCATAGGAGATGGCATCAAAGACTTTAATCAGAGTATCTAGTAAGGAAACTCTCTGTGCATCAGAATCAACCATTTCGGTTAATGTTCTCCCAGACTTAAGATCCATAGTGAAAAACGGCACGCCACCTTCATCAATTCCTATACTATAAATTTTAATAATATTAGGGTGATTAAGCTTAGCTGTTAACTTAGCTTCATTCACAAACATTTCATAATAAGAAATATCAAGTTTGGGTTGAGGCCTCGCGACTGCAACCTCCCGCGACAAATGTCTATCGAGGCATTTAGTCACTCTTTTAAGTGCACCTTCGCCAATAAATGTCTCTTCATCACTTAAATAAAACCCGTCCTTGAGGCTGCTGTACAATGGTAACATCTCCAGCGAGTCCTCTAGATTAAAGTCATTTGCTTGGTCATACAGACCAGCCATGACGGAATTCATATTATTTTTCGTCATAGATGGCACCCTCTAAGTCTCTAGTAACCGCTCTGATTTCGTTAATCATACTTTTCTTCACTCTTGCCTTAAA
>CAYUKP010000191.1:0-3849 GCA_964445335.1 uncultured Verrucomicrobiales bacterium | reverse complement strand
TTCGCTTGATAAGCCACGAGACCCCGATCAAGTCATAGATCCCTCGGAGGGCTCGGTCCCAATTCGTGTATTTAGACTCTCCTGCGGATCGTTCACGGTGGTTGACAGCGATTTGATCGATTTTCATACCAGCTTGGAGCATGAGAGCAGGGATGTAACGGTGCATTCCATTGAATGGGACGAGGTGGTCTACTGCGCTTTTGCGGAAGGCCTTGAGAGAGCATCCTGTATCTCGTACGCCGTCTTTGATAAATGAGCGACGGATGGCGTTGGCGATCTTTGATGCATAACGGCGCGACGCAGTGTCTTTACGCTGTGCACGGTACCCACAGACAACGTCTACGGACTCATCTTCAAGCTTGGAAATCAAGAGAGGAATGTCAGCAGGATCGTTTTGTCCGTCTCCATCCATGAGGACACAAATGTCGCGAGAAGCCTGCTTCAATCCCGCATACATGGCAGCGGATTGTCCACGGTTCTCAGGCATATTGATCGCAGTGACTCCTGCAATAGAGGTGATAATGTCCCAAGTCTTATCGGTACTGCCGTCATTGACAGCAATGAGCTCGGCAGTAGGATGGAGTGTTACAATTTCTTCGAGGACACTTCTGCAGGCGTCTTCTTCATTGTAAAACGGTAGAATGATACTGACATGTTCGATCATAAGAGTTTTTTAATGAGAGGTTGAGGAGGCGGGTGATTCAGGCCATTGGGTGAGCTTCTGAGCTAGGAAGACCTTATAGCGAGGGTATTCTCTCGCTTTGTGAATTGAGTATTGAGCTACTTCTTTGGTGTCAGATAGGCAAGCTTGAAGTTTTTCAGGGATTTTATCGGAGCTGGTAGGCTTCTTCTGTTCGACAATTACCGCAACAGGCTTTCCTGTGACCGGAGCTGGGAAGAAGTCAAATTGATTGCGGATGTGGTCGCTGCCATTCCAGAGATGAACACTTTTTAGTTCTTGGTTAGGTTTTAGGTTTTGTTTCCCATGAAAGGCGAATTGCGAGGCGGAGAAGCGGTGGCCAGTAAAGACGATTTGCGTCACATCTTTAGGGATATGAGAATCGATTTGTGTGGTGAGTGTTGGGTAGCCTTGCCATCCTCGACGTTGAGGCTTGAGTCCGATTTTGGCTAGGGATTCGGAGAAGGGTTCGAGGCAGAGCAGGAAGACCATGAGGAGTGTCGTTAATACTCCTGAAACCTTAAGACCTCTTCTAAACCATTTACGGCGCACGTCACGCTGGAATGCCCAAAACACGGTGAGTCCTAGGCCACCAATGAGAAAGACCGCAGGCCAGTTCGCATTGACTCGTTGTCTAAAGACCATTCCGAGCATTACGATCAGGCCAATGCCTCCGTATGTGAGGAAGAAGACAGAGGCTCGGTTCTTGTGCTCCTTGATGTCGGGAATGAAATTTCCAAGAGCGGAACGAATAGCAGGGAAGAGTTGGAGGAAGATGATCGGCGAAACGAGCCCGAGTAAGGCACCCATGAGCTCTCCAAGTCTCCCGAGAGATTTCATGAAGCTTGGTGATGAGGCTTCAAAGTGATGACCCGTGTGTTGAAGGGTAATCCATTGGTTGTCTGCATTCCACATGAGAGGAGGCACAAGTGATACGAGCGACCCAAGCAAGGTGATCCAGAAGAGAAGGGAGCGCAGCAGGGAGCGCTTGATGAAGAGGGCACAGAGAATAATAATCGGTAGTTGAACCAGCATCATCTGCTTGCAGAGGTGGCCGAAGGCGAGAAAGATAAAGAGCCCAAGAAAGTCCCTCTTAGGGCTAGGTTGGGTTGCGAAGCAAAGCTTACTGGCGTAATACATCGCTCCTGCCCAGAAGAACATGAGGGGGGAGTCAATGGTCAGGATCGAGGCAAATAATAGGTTGGCCGGACTGAGGCCAAGGGCAAGAAGCCCATAGAAGGCCGCCCTTCTGCTACGACAACATGTCAAGATGGTCTGATAGACGTAGTAAAGGCAGCCTGAGGAGAAGAGGGTGGCACAGGTCTTGAATAGCCAATTTTTAGGGAGAGGGATGAAGTCCATTAACCCAAAGAACCATCCAATAAACGGAGGTTTACTATAGTACCCTAGATCAAAGTGTTGCCCCCACAGCCAATAATAACTTTCGTCTCCTGTCATGCCGACAGGGGTGAAAAGGTGCCATAAGATCCTCACAAGGGTGAGAAAGAGAATGAACCGGGCTGGAGTATTGAGGGCAGTTAACATAAAAAGCGTGTGTTTTGAAAGAGAGGGGGAAGGTTATTTCCCTTCCTTTACCCAATTGATGTAGTGTTTGATGCCTTGTCTAAAGGTCGTCTGAGGGTTGTAGCCCAAGATTTCTTGAGATTTGGTGATGTCAGCATAAGTGCGAGGTACGTCACCTGGTTGCTCAGGCATCTGATTAATAGTCGCAGTTTTTCCGAGTTCGGATTCGATGCTAGCAATCATCTCTGAGAGGGTTGTGGTAGCAGAACCCCCAAGGTTAAAGATTTCAAAAGGCGTCTTGTCATAGTCAATCGCCGCTCTGACCCCTTGGATAATATCATCTATATAGGTGTAGTCTCGCGCTGTATTTCCCGCTCCAAACTTTGGAATGGCTTCTCCATTCATGATACGGTTGGTGAACTTAGCAATGGCTAAGTCAGGGCGTTGCCTTGGCCCAAAAACCGTGAAAAACCTGAGGCATGTACTCTTGATCCCAAAGAGTTCCGAATAGTTTGAGCAAATTTGCTCGCAGGCAAGCTTGGTCGCGGCGTAGGGAGAGATCGTTCGCTCTAGCGCGTCAGACTCCGCAAAAGGCACTTTCTTATTCACCCCATAAACAGAGGATGAAGAGGCTAAGACAAACTGGCCGACTCCATGGTATCTGCAAGCATCCAATAAGTTGAAGGTGCCGTCAATATTGGTAGTGAAGTAGAGCTTTGGATCCGAAATGGAAGGGCGCACTCCTGCGCGAGCTGCGAGGTGAACGACGGTGTCAAAGCCTCCTTTGGCAAAGGTGCGTTCTACGAGAACCGCATCTCTAATGTCGCCTTGGATAAGGTTGATGTCAGATTTGACGTTTCTGAGGTTTCTCCACTTTATGCTCGGGTCGTAGTAGTTGTTGAAGTCGTCTAGGATTGAGATTTCGTGCCCATCCGCCAGTAGGGATTCCGTAAGGTGGGAGCCGATGAAACCTGCTCCGCCAGTGATTAAGAACTTTGACATAATAGATCCAAGGTTACGATGCGGAGAAGTTTTGTGAAATTCAAATAAAAAAAGCGACTTCTGAGAAGCCGCTTTTTTTCATCAAAACATTATTTTTGTTTTATAGTTCTCCGGTAAGATCGTGAGTTTCAAGCTCAGCAGCTTTATTCTCTTGGAACTTCCATCTAACTTTGTAACGCTTTTTAGCTGAACGAGCTTTACGCTTTGCTCTTGTGGTTACATCCTCAAAAGCACGACGACGACGCATCTCTTCTAAGATACCTTCTGTGTCGAGGAGGGTTTTAAGGCGCTTGAGTGGACGGTCGATAGTCTCACCCTTCTTAACATCAACGATTCTTCTTTGATTATCTGGCATTCTGAACTTGTTGGTTTTGATGGGTTCTCGTGTGCAACACACGGAGAAGGTCGTAACAAATAAGGGGGGCTAGTCAAAAGAGTCAAGATGTTTTCTATTAACAAAGAAAAATAGTTGTCCAAATATCTCAAGCTTGCCCAAAAGTTCGTTCAAATCCGGAGAGAGTTCTCTTCTCGTAAGGGCATTAACGCAAAACAGTTCGCCCCCTCTCATAGCCCATCCAAAGGACTCGACACTCCAGTCTTTCCCACCTTACTCGTGACATGGGTATAAAGTTGTGTGGTCGAGA
>CAYUKP010000190.1:0-3867 GCA_964445335.1 uncultured Verrucomicrobiales bacterium | reverse complement strand
AGCGACGCTTACGGGGTTAGCAGAGGTGGCATCCTGTAAGGTGTTGGCATTTGAGGCCAACTTGTGTGCATACGTTGTCTGGAGGGAACAAGGGGCTGTTCAAGCAGTGCAAGCGAAGCTTAAAGAGCGGTTCCCAGACTATATGATTCCGAGCCAGTGGGTTGCGCTAGAAGAGCTACCGTTGACGCAACGAGGCAAGGTAGATACCGATCAGTTGCGAGCACTTGAAGTTGGTGAATTTTCCCGCCAAGAGTATGTTGCTCCTGAGACCGAAACAGAAAAAGCCTTAGCAAAGATCTGGGAAGAAGTTTTGGGTGTTGAAAAGGTGGGGATGCAAGACAACTTTTTTGAGCTAGGGGGGCATAGTCTCTTGGCGATGAATTTGCTAGCCTTAACCAATAAGGAATTTAACATCTCAATAGAAGTTGTTTCGATAATGAAATTTTCTTCTTTTTTAGAGATGAGCGAATTCATTTCTTATCTTTTGTTTCAAAAAGGTGGGAATGAAATGTTAGAACCTGATCAAAATTTAGACCTTGAAGTGGAATTTGAAATCTGACGCCATGAATACTATTCTAGACCTTTTACAAGAAGCCAAAAGTTATGGGATCATCATCAGTCTGAAAGGTGAAAACTTGTCTTTAAAGGCTCATACCAAAGATCTTCCTCAGGCTGTCTTAGGTAAAATAAAGGCGAGAAAGCAGGAGATCATATTGTATTTACAGAAATACGAATCTTCAGTATTAGCCCTTCAGGAGGATCAATTTAATTTCAAACCCTCAAAAATACCTGTAGGTGTTCAGAAAATTAGTCCTGAAATGCTTGATTTGGTAGCATTAAGCCAAGTGAGTATTGATGAGCTTATTTCTCAGGTTTCTGGAGGGTCTGAAAATGTTCAGGATATATATCCTTTAAGCCCGCTCCAAAAAAGTTTGTATCATAGCCACCGTATGGTGGATGTGACAGGTTATGACCCTTATATCCTGACCAAGACTTTACGCTTTAATAATTTGGACGAAAAACTCAGGTTTGTAGAGGCTTTAGAGTTCATACAAACTAGGCACGACGTCTTAAGGACTTGTGTGTTAGAAGATAGCCAAGGATTCCCGCTTCAGGTTGTTCTGCGAAATTCATCATTGTGCAGAAAGCAACTCACAATCGTAAATAACGAGTCTATGGAGGATGTTCTCCACAGATATTTGAACTCTAATAAATTTAGTCTCGATCTTTCAAAGGGCACAATTGTAATGATTGAAGCGTCTTGTGAGGAGCTAGAGACTCATTACCTTAGTATATGTTTACATCACATTTTTGTTGATCAAGTAGGCATAGCGAAGTTATTTCAAGAAGTCCTTTTTTACCTTTCTGGAGCTTATTCTGATTTACCAAAGGTTACGCCTTACCGTTATCTTATCAATAAGTATACCAAAGAGTATTCTGCTCTAGAAAGTCAAAAGTTTTTCGAAGAAGCTTTTCAAGATATAGATGAGAGCTCGTATCCCTTCAATACTCTGGAGGTTCTTGGAGAAGATCTAGAGTCTTCAGAGGCTCATGAGACATTAAGTGAAGGGCTCTCGGGGCAGGTTAGGCAAGTTGCCTCTCGCTTGCAAATCAGCCCTTCGGTATTATTTCATGCAGTGTATGCCTTGGTAGTTGCACGATGCAGCGCGAGTAATGTGGCTATATTTGGTTCAGTGTTTTTAGGGCGCTTTACGCAGGCTGATATTTATACTGTAGGGCTTTGCATTAATACGTTACCCTTAGCGTTTAAGGTAGAAGGTTCAGTATTTGAGTTTATAAACCAGGTTAAAACCCTACTGTTGCGAGCCTTAGCTGTTGAGCAAACTCCTATTTCGGATACGAGAGATTGGATTAAAATTCCTAAATCCCTTCCTCTGTTTACGAGTCTTTTGAATTATCGCTATTTGAGCCCAGATAGTGTGGATGCAGTTCAGAGGTTTCAAGAATTAGAAACTGGCGAAGATAAATATGTAGAGCATCCCATAACAGTCGATGTTGATGATGACGGTTCGACCTTTGATTTGATTGTTTCTGTGAGAGGTTCCAACGCTTTGGCTGTTGAAGTGGCAGAATTAATGAGGGTTGGGCTCGAAAACTTGACTAGTGCGTTCTTATCAGATGCCTCACAACCAGTAACCAATGTTTCCATTATCTCAGAGGAAAGACGAAAACAAATTTTTGCTTTAGGGAATTGTCAAGGTGAGGACTCTTCTTATGAGGACGACTTACGAAAGCAACCTCGAACGGTTATTAATTTATTTGAGGAAGTAGTTGAGCATTTTTCATCTCGTACGGCATTAGTAGGAGGGGGGCAGAGCATGTCGTATGCAACTCTAGATTACGAGTCTTCTAATTTGGCATCAATTATTACGCGTCATTTAGACTCAGGGGCTTTCAGTTCTCAACCTTTAGTTGCGATCTGTATGTCGCCATCCTTTGATATTGTTGTAGCGGTCTTGGCTTCTTGGAAGGCGGGTGTAGCTTTTGTTTCTGTTGATCCAGAGTATCCAGAAGGACGAATTCATCATATCTTTAATGATAGTCAGGCTGAAGTCGTGCTAACAGATAGGGAAACTCTTCAGAAAATAAACAGAGGGGACGAAGTCAGGTTTATTGTGATAGAGGATCAAAAGCCCTTGTATTCTGAAGCTGGGGCTCTCTTTCAGAATACTGATCGGATGGCTAGTGACTTGGCATATGTGATTTATACTTCAGGCACTACTGGTACGCCTAAGGGGGTGATGATTCAGCATAGTAACTTACTTGCGTATATCGAGTATGATGCTGAGGAGGATGAAGAGCTTGGTGAAGATTTTAGTGCGGTGTTGCAAACCGCTAGCCCAGGTGTGGATCTGTTTGTTGATGAAATAGTAGATTCGGTGCTTTTTGGTGGAGTGTTAGTATTTCCTGAGTCTAGCCCGACGGATTCACTTGAAGAGTTCTACTATGAAATTAAAAAACACAATATTTCTGTCTTAGATTTTACTCCAAGTGTCGCAAAGCAGTTTTTTCAGTATCTAGTAGAGCATAAACTTTCTCATGAGTTTATTACAGACGTTTACATTGGATCAGATCTTTGTACCATATCGGATTATCACTGGTTTAATACGCAAACTGACGGCAATATTAGCTTCATTAATTCGTATGGTATTACCGAGACTACGATCAATATTTCTTGTTATTCATCTAGTGATTCAAACGAATACCTTCAGTTAAAGAATTTACCTATAGGTAAGCCTGATCCTCTTTTTCAAGTGTATATTTTGGACGAGTTCGGGAATCCTTGCCCGATAGGTGTCAGAGGTGAACTTTGTGTTTCAGGGCCTTCGTTAGCAAGAGGTTACTTAAATGATAGCGAGAAAACTTCTCAAAAGTTTGTTCCGCATCCGCATTTCCCTCAGAAAAAAATGTATAAGTCGGGGGATGCTGTGAAGTGGCTACCAGACGGAAATATCGAGTTTCTCGGTCGCTTAGATAGACAGGTCAAAATCAGAGGCTTTAGAATCGAATTAGATGAAATCGAATCACTGGTTTCGAACGTCAGTAGCATTTTAAGTTCAGCCGTTGTTGTAAAAGATTTAGGGGGGAATGGGCCAGCGTTAGTGGCATATGTGGTGACGACTCAAGCATTTGTTAGACAGCAGGTAGAGAACTTTTTATCCAAGACCTTACCTTATTATATGATTCCGAGCCAATGGGTGGAATTAGAAGAACTCCCACTGACGAAGCACGGTAAGATTGACAGACAAAAACTCAGTGAGCTTGAATTGGAGTGTATTGCGAGGAGGGAGTATATCGCACCTGAGACCGAAACAGAACACGCCTTAACGAAGATCTGGGAAGAGG
>CAYUKP010000189.1:0-3884 GCA_964445335.1 uncultured Verrucomicrobiales bacterium | reverse complement strand
TGGAGGAAGGCTAGAATGTTTTCATGCGCTTCTTTGTTCCTCATGATGAGAGGATGCGTGGCATGAATCACCTTAAAGGCTTTCATTCCTTTTACTTTAGCTCGCTCCACAGAAACCTTTCCATCGTCTTTATCAGGAATGAGAAGTGAAAGCAGAGGGTTGATACTGCGATCACCTGTAAGCACCCCTAACTCAAAGTCTACGTCACCAAGTGTTTGAATGAACCCGCTATCTGCGGTGCCTAATTGTTGTCCCGCAGGACCATTTATCAGGTCAAACAGCTTCCATGCTCCTAATTTATCCACAACTTCGCTTCCTTGGTTTGGAGGGCTCAACATGACAACCCTTTCGAGAGTCACGAGAGGATTCGTGCGTTGGATGTGACGTAGAATAATGCCTCCCATGGAATGCGTCACAACATGAAAGGGTTCTGCAGGGGACATTAAGTGACGCGTGATAGTGGCACGTACCGTGCGACTGAGTTGTGTAACGGGGTGTTTCCTTGAGGGGTAGTCAATATTTACAACTGTGTAACCTTGGCTTATGAGCTTATCCTCTAGAGGTCGCATAGAGCGTGAAGTGCGAGCTAAACCATGGAGTAGAAAGACCTTTTCTGAGGCAGACAGATAGGTGACACATGCCCAAAAGAATAATAAAATAAAACGAAACATGATGTAAGGAATACTCTATGTAATGGCCTTTCTGTAACAAGGCCATTACATAGTAGCAAACGAATAGAGTGGTCAGGGTGCAAAACGGAAAAACTTATGTTCCGTATTGGCTGGAATAGTCATGGTCACCTTATGGCCTGTAGGTGTCCACGGATCATTACGCCCTAAGTCTTCGCTTTCCTCTAATTCAAATGTGATGTCTACGTTTTCCCCTGTGACTTGAATGGCAATGCTCCCTGGCCGTAAGTCTAGAATTTCAGAGAGCGTAAAGGTCTCGGAATCATCAGACGAATCGGCTTTTATTGCTGCCAATTCCGCCTCAAGAGCGGCAATTCGCGCCTCACTTTCACTAACCTTAGAGAGAAGGATACCAGTCAAAGGCTCGTCCGTGATGACATCCTTCAAGTTGATACCATTTGTCTGAGTGCTGGTGAGATCTGTGAAGAAGAGAACTGCTCCCTTTAGGTTTGCCTGTGTAAGATTTGCAAAGGAGAGGTTACTACCTGTAAGGTTTGCTCCTGACAAATTGGCATGGGAAAGGTTCAGATTTGAAAGATTTCTATAGGAGAGGTTGGTTGTTGAGAGATTGGTTCCAACCAATGTCGTCTCGTCAAAGTTTAAACCTGTCAGATTGAGACCAGAAAGATTAGAATAGGATAAGTCTGCTCCTGTGATATTCATCCCTGAGACTTGAGCACCTCGCAAGTCAGAGTCCACTATAGTTGCTGCCATCAACGAAGCTCCTACTAAAGTTGATTCGGATAAATTTGCTCCAGTGAGATTGACATTTGTCAGATTTGTCCCTGCTAGAGTAGCTCCTGTTAAATCGGCTTGCGACAAGTCTGCGCCTGACAAGTCAACTCCTGATAAGGACGCATTAGGAGCTAGATGTCCATTAAATGCGTGGGTACTCCCATTCGTATCGTAGAGAGGTCTAATCTCACCGTAAATATCTTGATACGTACCTGCAAACGCTGAATGCAAGAAAACACATACGCTACAGAGAATAGATAAAAGATGGGGATTGAATAACTTCACATTTGCTTGGAGTAAAATTTGAGCACTTAAAATAGGTCAAAATAAACTATAAATGCAATTATAGAAAAATTTCACCATTTTTACAATCTCTTTTTACAGAACGAGCAACGGTGTCGTAATCTTTCTTTCATTCTTCTTTTTAACAAACGATTGATCCTGACTGTGAGCTAGGTAAGCCTTTTATAAAATTAATTACACAGGGATCTTTTATGAAAGGTATTTGTGCACAAGAGAGATGCTAAAATTGTCAGTTGCTTTTTTTTCAAAGTGCGACACTTTTAGGAACATGTACACCTTACCATTAAAATCAGAGCATCTGACTTTGAGTCCTAGAATGGGAGATTTCTCAGGATGGGAAATGCCGTTATTTTATTCCAGTGCAGCCAAAGAGCATTCAGCAGTGCGAGAGTCTGCGGGAATATTTGATATTTCTCACATGGGTCAGGTCTATGTCTCAGGAGCGCCCGCAGAAGGCTTTTTAAACGGTCTTTTCACTAATGATGTCACGAAACTAAAAGAAGGGCGTTCGCATTACACCTTTCTCCTCAATGAACAGGGTGGCGTAATCGATGACTTAATTCTTTACCGTTTAGGAGCCGAGGAATTCTTCATTGTCTTCAATGGGGCGCGTGCAGAAGAAGCCGTTCAAATCCTACAAGAGTCCGCCACTGAGGGCGTTACGATTGATTGGCAACGCGAAGTGGTTGGATTAACTATCCAAGGGCCTAAGGTCGCAGAGCTTGCGCCTGAGCTTATTGGCACAAGCATTCCTGATAAGCGAAACTTCCTCATCCCTCAAGAACAAGGGGTCGCGGCAACGACAGGTTATACAGGTGAACATGGATTTGAATGGTTTGGCCCAATCGAAGCTGGTCGTCAACTTTGGCTCAAGGCAATAGAGCTTGGGGTCACACCCTGTGGTCTGGTGGCGCGTGATAGCCTGCGCTTAGAAGCGGGACTCCCCCTCAACGGCCAAGACTTAACTCGTGAGACCTCACCAATTCAAGCAGGGCTTGGTTTTGCCGTGAAGCTTAAGAAATCCGCATTCCAAGGAAAAGATGCGTTAGATAAGGGCGCCTTTAACACACAAACATTAAAGGGCTTCACCTCCTCAGGACCTATTCCACGATCTGGTTACGACATTATCTCAGCTAGTGGAGAGACCGTAGGAAAAGTCAGCTCAGGAGGGCGTCCTCCTGGATACAAATCGACCATTGGATTGGCTTGGTTACAAAACGCGCACCTTACCGAAGAGTTGCAATTAAAGGTCAGAGAAAAAACTTTTCCGATAACTCTCACAAAGACTCCTTTCCTATAAGTCATTTTTCTACTAATACACACATACCTTTTACTATATGAACATCCCACAAAATTATCAATTCTTAGACAGTCACGAATGGATCGACCTAAGCGAGAAGCCAAGCCCAGTAGGAATCTCGGATTTTGCACAAAACGAGCTTACTGACATTGTATACGTTGAGCTTCCTGAAGTTGGCAGAGAAGTTGAGGCTGGTGACCCTATCGCGGTTGTGGAATCGGTTAAATCGGCTTCTGACATTTACGCACCTGTGACTGGCGTCATTGTTGAGGTAAATGAAGAGCTCGACTCAAACCCGGCATTAGTGAATGAAGATGCCTTCAACAAAGGCTGGATTGTCAAGATCGAATCCAGTGAGGAAAACACAGACCTTCTGTCCTCAGAAGCGTATGCAGAACACATTAGTTAATTTCTGATTTCACTTTAAACTTATGTCTAACTTTGCAAGTCGCCATCTAGGTTATAATGAGGCGACCGCTCAAGAATTACTCGACGCATGTGGGCTGACATCCTTAGACGCACTAGAGGAGCAATGCTTACCTGAATCGATTCGTCAAAGGGTCGAGGGAGGTTTAGAGGGGTTGCCTGAGCCTCTAACAGAGCGTCAGGCTCTACGTCGCCTAAAGTCATACTTTGCAGAAGAAGCCAAGCCTGTCAGCTTCATTGGGCAAGGATACTTCCCGTGCGATATGCCGGCAGTAGTTCAGCGTAATGTGCTTGAGAACCCAGGTTGGTACACTGCGTATACGCCTTACCAAGCCGAGATCGCGCAAGGACGGTTAGAGGTCTTGATGACCTTTCAGACAATGATCGCCAACCTGACGGGATTAGATGTCGCAAACGCATCACTCCTCGAC
>CAYUKP010000188.1:0-3891 GCA_964445335.1 uncultured Verrucomicrobiales bacterium | reverse complement strand
TAAAAAAAGCCATCTTTGAGACACTCTTTTGTGCTCAAAAATGGCTTTTTGTCTATTGAGGAGACTAAGGTCTCCTCGATACAATGAAACTTATCGAATTTCAGGAGATCCGTAGTAGAACCCTAACTGGAACCAAGCACCTTGGCGACTCTCTCCAGAGTCTAACTGATCATAGTTATACTGAGCACGTGCCTGCCCCATCCAGTTATCCAAAAATGGACGACGATAGGTTAAGACCGCAGAAAAACGCTTACGATCACCTAACTCGTGCTCTTCCTCGTCATCATGACCAGGCTCTTCTTCCTCTTCTTCGTGGTGTGCCTCAAACTCAATCCACTCATAACGCCCACCAATAGAGAAGCCGTTCCCAAAGTCATACATCGTAGAGAATGCTAAACTATCACGCACTTCCTCACCATCATCGAGACCTAAATATTCACCTACGACAGAAACAGATCTTCCGCCGTTTTCTAAACCGTTTTCGCGCCATTGGTATTCGTAATCTGCTCCATACATAGAGAGGTCACCGCCTCCAACAGCCTTCGCGTAGTTTAACCCCAAAGTGTTTTGGTGGAAATCCGTAATATTGTACTGTAAGAGTGCACGTGAGGTAAAGAGCTCGTCTTCAAACCCTCCTTCATCCTCATGCTCGTCATGACCTTCATGCTCGTCATGGTGGTGCGCATGTGCTACAACCTGTCCGTAAGAGTTCGAAACATGGAAGAACCCTTTCTCAAAGTCCTTTCTCCAGCTAATCTCCGCTCCTTCAGTGTAAAGCCCCTCATCACCAAAGAAATGGGTTAAGGAAAGGTTAGCGTCCACATAATCCCAGCCGTCAACACAAAGCGCATTGGTGCGACCTAAACGGTTTCTGTAACGTCCTGCTCTGAGCTCTAACCCTGTGTCATCAGGAGCAATAAACTTCACAAACCCTTCTTCCCATTCGGAGTCTAAGCCCTCTGCACCTTGGAAAGTTGTGAGGTTGAAAAACCCCGCAAACCAATCTGTTGGCTGCAGGTTCAATCCAAGATCTAAACTCTGTAGATAGTAGTCGCCATTTGGATCATGCGCATGTCTGGTGTATTCCCCATCTCCGTCATTTCCACCAACAGTGGTAAAGGAGCGAGCGGTAATCCAAAAAGGATCATTCTGAACTGGCGCAGAAGGAACTGGAATATAGGATCGCTGAACAAAAGGAGATTGCTGAGCCACACCAAGGCTCAATAAACTACCAAATAGAAGAGTTGTTGTCTTTCTCATATTATTACAATGAAATTGCAATAAAGAGTTTATTATACATTTACGCAACTCAATTTATTAAGTTTTTCCCGTCGCACCCTACTTACCGACGCCTTCAATTCCGATGCAGTAACCTCCTAGAACTCATCTACTGGGACCTAAAAAACTACCGTCTACGGAGTCACCGTTTGAGTCGAAATCTGATAATTCGGGTCTAAATCTTTTACAGCTTTTATAACAGACTGTTGAACTGCAGGATCTCCAAAATATGGACCAGCTCCAGGCCCACCTATATGATGAGTCTCAGCTAACACTAACTTTTGATCAGTAATAAAAAAGGCAGGGTTTCCGCTATCTCCGACCACAAGCTTCTTAGCCATACCATGTCGTGCCTCAGGATCAAACTTCATCATTAACCTCCCGTTCGCAATCGAGGCGACTCGATGGAAAAACACCATCTTATTTTGGTCTGTCACCGCAAGAGGGCGATTAATGAGCGCCTGATGATCAGACTGCACCGAAGGCAAAGCATATGACGTATACCCTATAGGAACAGGTTCATCTAACAACCCAACCGCTACGTCTCCCTTACAGTCTTGTATTTGATGAATGTAACGCACACACCTCTTGCCCTTTCTATCATGAAAGATGACTTTAGAGTTCACAGGGCGCTTGTAATGCTTGGCCATGACAACGTGACGTGGGGTAATCAGCGTGCAGGTTCTCTTATCATTAAATGAAACACCTGACATATCATATCCGCGAATCCATCCTCGGGACAAAAAGCTCGCACCTGTAGTCGAATACGAATCAAAAATTTTAGGACTCCCTCCTGGAGGTGGCAAGTAGGGCGTTCGAGACGATTTCGTACAATTCGTCAGAATACTGGCCAGAAAAATAAGAGAGAAGTAACGCATCATCCTTACTACATTAGAGCACACCTATCCTCTATTTGTTCATTATTTCACGTTGTAAAAAAAGGTTCTACACTCTCGTGTAGAACCCTTGTCATATATTTTTATAAGAGTGAGCCCTTCAGCTCATTTCCTTATGGTTGAGTCCAACCTTCACAGCTGTATGGCATCTCGTGCTTCCACTCTAACACATCCTCCTTCACTTCAATGAATGATGAGCGTCCAAGGGAGAAGAGAGCGTCCTCTGTTCTATCTGTATCCTTGTCATCTACACTATACCATCTGTCAGTTAGATTATGAGAGAAGATAGTATAACCTTTTGTGGTGCGGTTTCCTTTGTGATCTCCGTCCCAAGTTCTGATCTGGTCTGCACCAGACTGGGTGAAGTTATTGGAGAACCCTTTCTCTTGTCTCATCGATAGCATATCTGGGCTACAGTCTACAGGATACCCCATAGCAATCTGGTTGAGTCCCGTCTTGTTTCTAATAAGAGGTCTAATGAAGCTATTGTAGCGAACCTCTCCAACACGGAGCTCTTCATTGATACTATCATCCGTAGCATGCTTCACGAATACCCCCACTCCTGGAGGAATGATGACATCGTTACCACTCAATCTATCATCAACTTCAATCCAATTGCCGGCTAAGTTGTTATAATAGATATCGAATCCTGTTTCATTATAAACATGGATCTGGTCACCAGCAGACTGGGTATAACCTTGGGTATACTCATCGTTATGATAGAGACTACCAATAGTGTGGTGTGCTCTGATCACATAATGGCTACCACTGAGGTCTGGGATCTCTGAAGACGTGTTATAAACACTTTCAGTATCGATGGTTACAGTATTCACACCTCCTTCAGCTAAGTCGAAACGATGCCCTTCATAATCACCACTGGTGATTTCGAGGTAGTATGTAGTCGTTCCAACCATTGAGTCCGCTACATTATCATCATTCGTAGATGAGTTCAGAAGTAAGGTGGCTCCTGAGTTACTGTCGATCATACCTGTGTAGATCGCTTGGTTCAGCATTGGAACACCTTCTGTTTGAAGATCTCCTTCATGCGTCACCAGTTCCCATCCTTGGACTAAACTGTAAGCTCCAATCGTATCACATGGTGTAGTCGTGTAGAGACGCACAAAGCCTTTCTCGATACTACCTGTCATATCCTGTAAGTCTGACCACACATAGGAAACTGTTCCATTTGCGTTGTAAACCTCTGTTGGGGCAGGAAGATCCGTCCACTCATCATGGCTACCATCTTCAACACAATTCTCTAGGTTTTGAATCCATTGAAGGGTGAATGTAACGTCTGAAGCTGCAGACCTTCTAGTCACGGTTGCATCAACAGTTGCACCAATAGTCGTGTCTAAGTCTGTAAGGTTTTCGCTGACCACTAGCCCTGTTTCATAAGCTACCGGCGTTGCGAAGTCATCACCATACATTACTCTATCACCTCTTGATGGAAGCGTGCCAAAGGCATACTCCTCGGTAAGAGTGTAAACATCGTTATCAGTATCTACAAAGAATGGCCACTCGCTACATGGGTCAACCTCAACGTTGTTACCAACAGTCACTCCACAAGTAGAGCATTCAGGGAACCCTCCTGCAGTTGTAGGATCTGAGTCGAAGGTATCAATAATACCATCCATATCGCTATCAACATCGAAGTCGATTTGACCATCTCCGTCCGTATCAAGCTCAAGCGCACATTCTACACCTGAGATATCAAAGA
>CAYUKP010000187.1:0-3901 GCA_964445335.1 uncultured Verrucomicrobiales bacterium | reverse complement strand
GGTGGTCTTATCGCTTTTGCACTAGCCCTTACTAAATGCGACTCCAAGAGTAACAACCTCTCTCTAGATCCCAATCTACAATCACCTGAGGCCTCCATCTCCTCTCCCATCGATGCTCAATCGCCTACCCCTTCAACATCTCAAAATGAAGTCATCTCACTAGAGAATGACAATGAGGAATATGAAGCGCTACTCGACTCTCTTCGTAAGGAACTCACCCAAAAAGAAGCGACCATCGCTAAACTCAAAAATACACTCAAAAACACCCCAAAACAGGCCCTCCCTGAAACTCCAACTCAGGAAGAACCTTCTGTCGCTACCCAACCTATAGAAGTTCCCAAAACTCCAACCGGCCCAACAACTGAGGAATTACAGGCCAAAATCCTCTCCCTCTCCTCTGAGTTCACCAAACTCGAAACAGAATCAATCACACTTAAAGAAAAACTCGCCGCACTCCAAAACAAGAATACCGAAATCGCTCGAAATTCTTCTATCCGAGAGCAAGAACTCAACAAGCGTATCAAAGAACTCTCGGCTAACCTCAAACAAGGCGAAGCAAAGTCTATCCTCAAATCGGAAATTGCCAAAGTCGATGCCCAGTGGAAAAAACAAATCGACAAACTTAAAGTCTCTCATGAACTCGATAAAGCGAAAGCTACCAATGCTCTCAAATCGAGAATTGCAGACCTCCAAGTTGCCATCAGAAAGGAAAAAGCTCAGAAAGTGTTCGCCGACTCTCAAGATGACCTCGCTCCATCCGCTAAATCTCTCATCGCTCAACTCGATAACCACCAAGGCAATTCCCCAGAAGCTCTTGCTCAATTATATTCCTCTCTCAATGGCAAATTGTCTGCTCAGCCTATCCTCTCCGTCCAATTCCCTTCCGGATCTTCGACCGTCTCTAACGAGTACAAAGCACAAATCTCAGAGCTCCTCAAATCATCAGGTGCCAACAGTTATTTCGTAGCCGTCGGCTACGCTGACTCCTCAGGGAGCGCGAGTCAGAATAAATCCCTCTCCAGTAAGCGTGCCACCAATGTGGCGCAGGTCATTAAACCTTCTCTCTCCAAAAACCAATTCACTCAAGCATTCTACCTCGGACAAACCGAACGCTTCGGCGCTCCAGAAAATAATAGAATCGTCGAAATCTGGGAAATCAAACAATAACTTCCCTCGACTCTCTCAAGTAGAACTTTCTTTCCTCTTTGCTTTACATTGCAAAGAGGTTTTTTTTATCTCAGCCCTATCAAATCTTTCCTACAACTCCTCATCAGATTCTACCAAATTGTCCTCTCCCCCATGCTGAGGCTTCTCAACGCAGGACAGCCAATGTGTCGCTTTAATCCTTCTTGCTCTCGATACTTTTATGAAGCTCTCGACCAGCATGGTGTACTCAAAGGCATGTTTTTGGGAATAAAACGAATTTTACGCTGTCATCCTTGGGGTTGATGTGGTTATGACCCCGTTCCAGCAAAACAAAAACGCTCCAAATAAACTTTCTATCAAGCTCATGAAATTGGACAAAATCTCAATTATTGGCGTAGGTGTAGCGATCATCCTGATCGTTGCTCAGATGCAGTTCGCGGCAAAGAACGAAGCCGAGTTAGCTCAAAATGAAGCCCTCGCAGCAGAAGTAGCAGAGGCTAAGAAAACTCAAGCCGAAGAGGCCAAACCGCGAATCCAACTTGCAGAAGGCTTCGTAGAAAAAGAAGTAACGCTCTCCAATGAAGACGCTATCTTCACCTTCTCCACAGCCACAGGCGGTATCAAGCACATCACCTTCCCTAAACAACATGAAGTCAACCAAGTAGACGTCCCCGTTGCGCTCAACAGATTTGGTGCTCAAGCTATCGGTAATATCCTCACCAGTTCAGGCCTCAATCTTGACGCCGGTTACCAGGTCCAAGAATCCGCAGACACCCTCACCTTCATTGGTAAACTTTCCAATGGCGCTCTAGCAAAGAAAGAGTGGAGCTTCGTTCCTGCTGATGAAGATGGTGCTCCTTACAGACTGAAGTTCAAGCTCACCATTGATAACGCGAGCGGACAAGTCATGGAAGCTGGCAACCTAAACCTCTACGTTGGTGGTGCTACCCCTCTCCACAAGGACGAAATGCCGGACCAGTCTGGATACTATTATTACACCAATAAGGGGTATAAAAAGAAAAAGTCCAATCAAGGCAAAATCCTCTTCTTTGGTTCTGAGTTTGAAACCAAAACTGTTTCAGCTGACGAACTCAAATTTGTCGGCGTTGGTAACCAATTCTTCACTTCCTTCCTCAAACCTGAAGTCCCATACGCCGCTCAATTTACCGCCACCCCAAGAGAAATCGAACTCCCAGAGGCGGCCGGAGGCGGAACAAAGAAAGAAGCTTCTATCACGCTTTCTCTCCCAAAGGAGCTCATCAACACCAACGGAATCGAACAATTCCAATATGAACTCTACGCCGGACCTAAGCACTTCCAAACCCTCAAGGAACTCAAGCCTGATGGCGGTCTTGTCATGAATTATGGCTTCTTTAAGCCTATCTCCGGGATCCTTAACAATATTCTCACCTTCCTTCACGATAAGATCTTCTCCAACTTTGCTGGTGGATTCGCCTGGGGAATCTCGATTATTGCGCTCACCATCGTGATCCGCTCTATCATGTGGCCCCTCACTCGTATCTCCATCAAATCCTCAAGACGTATGTCAAAGCTCCAACCTAAGATTAAGGAGCTCAAGGAAAAATACGAAAGTGATCCCCAAAAGATGCAACAAGAGCAAATGAAGCTCTTCTCTGAATATGGTATTAACCCTGTCGCAGGATGCCTCCCGATGCTCGCTCAAATCCCTATCTTCTTCGGTCTCTTCACCATGCTCAAGAGTGCGGTCGAATTCCGTCACGAAGACTTCCTCTGGATCAAGGACCTTTCCGAGCCTGACACCGTCTACACCCTTCCTATCTTTGGCTTCGATCTCCCCATCAACATCCTTCCGGTCCTCATGTTTATCTCCATGGCCATCCAAATGTCCATGAACCCTACTCCTACGGACCCAATGCAAAAAATGATCATGCGTTTCATGCCGATCATGATGGTTGTCTTTTGTTATAACTTCGCATCCGCTCTTGCTCTCTACTGGACCACCTCCAACATCTTCACGATCTTCCAAACTTGGATCATGAAGCGCATTCCTGATGAGGAGCTCGAAAAGAAAAAGGCTCCCAAAAAAGGCGGCTTCATGGAAAAACTCCAAAAGCAAGCCGAGCAAATGCAAAAGCTCAAAGAGGAACAAGAACGCCTCAAAAAAGGCCAAGGGATGCGTGATGCAAAACCTAAGAAAAAACGTGGCCCAAAAACAGGAGGTTAATCCCCTTCTAGATTGACATTCCAATCGGTTAAGAATAGACCTTCTTCATGAAGAAGGTCTTTCTTTCATTTATTACTCTCGCCTTTGCGGCCTGCGCTACCTCTCCTGTCTACACTGACTCTACCGGTACCATTAATATTGATACTACTGCCAAACCTCAAAGCCAAGCCACCATCGCCACCGGAATCCGTACTTTTGAAGCTTACAAAAGAAGTAAAAAGACCACCAAAAACACTCAAGTCACTCGTGTCGGGCATCGGATCAAAAATGTCGTCCCTCTTACTGGTGCTCAGTGGGAGTTTGTCACTTTCCAAAACTCCGTCCCGAATGCCTTCGCCCTTCCCGGCGGCAAAGTTGGTGTTCACACCGGTATTCTCCCCATCGCCAAGAATGACGCCGGACTCGCGACCATTCTCGCTCATGAAATTGCGCACGTCTCCCGTAACCACCACGAAGCTCGCGCCAGCAGAAGTGCCTTAGTTGGCCTTGGTGGTGCCATTCTCAACTCCGCTCTCGGTGGTGGATATTCTGATGTCATCGGTGCCGGCG
>CAYUKP010000186.1:0-3974 GCA_964445335.1 uncultured Verrucomicrobiales bacterium | reverse complement strand
ATCCAACCTCGTGAGGAATGTGGTGTGCCGTCCGCATTAGTCAATGTCTCATTAACATAAGATACATCCCCTCCACCCATATCGTCTGCCATGAGCAATACGATATTTGGTTTTTTGATTTCTGCATCCACGCTACTTAAGCTGATACTTAAGATTGTAGTAATAATGCTAAATTTATTCATATTATAATATTTTTGTAGCCTATGCTATATGATTGGCTGAGGTTGTAAGGTGTGACAATTTAGCGTCTATTGAGGGGGGATTGTATTGTTGATGTGTTTCCCAACTCCTGAGGTCTATCGTTCTGAGATAATTTCCAAGACAGGAAACAACCAAAATTAACTTCTTCTTGAAAAAATAATCATAGAAAGGTCTCCTCCAGCTCCTAGACGAATAATATAGCAACCCCTTCAACGGTTGTCTGATTTGTAAAATACTGATGATGCTTCGCGGAAGCCGTACCTCATCTTTTAACGATGTGGCTAGGGCAAAAGTACGACAAAACAACTTCATTACACTATGTACACACTTCACGAGGGCGTTCTTAACAAATTCCTAATTTAGAGCTTCCGGAAAAGGGTTCTAGATTAGGATTAGCGTGGCGGTATGATGGTTGCTGAATCGAACGATGGTAAGATTCAGTTGACTAATTACACGATAGAATAATTGATCTGCTTATGCTTCAGATTTTTTGTTTCGTATCCGAGCTAGGGCATGTTCTTAAGGTAAAGCAATTGTCTTATGTTCTGCGTTAATACTCAAGTCTTTCATTGTTTTGAGGTTGGGTAGATCTTTACCAACTTTTAGAGTATATTTACCTGGAGCGTATATGGGAGGAGAAAATGTATTCGTGCGAGATCTAACGGTATACAGGATTTCGCCAGAATTTTCGGATATTACTTGGTATACAGGCTGATCTGCGTTTTCTACATGGATGGTTCCAAGAGTACCAATGATCTCTCGTCCATCATTGTCTTGTTGTTGAATCACGACAGGCCACCCTTGGTAAGGTTTACCACCTTTGGCTATATCTACATGTGTTGGCCAGTTTTCAAAGGTGATCTTACGGTTTGGTTTATCGAAATGTACAAGAGAGAAACCGCTACCTTTATCCGCATTGTTTTTTGGGTTGGCATATGCTCTCATTGTAATTTTATTCATAAAGCCGTCATGATATTCACCCGTATATTTGAGCTTATCAGTCGAGATTCGGTTATGTCCAGGTGAGTCAGGGCGCCAGTAACGGGAGTAAATGGTATTAACGATAGCAGGAGAGCTATGGCAGTAAGGTCCGTCGTTCCAGTTTTCGATACCGTTTTGGAATGTAACTCCCAAGTGTTGGTCTCCACAGAGGTGTGGAGACCAAGCTCGTCTGATATAGCTCAGTGCTATGTTACGCTGAGATTGAGGCCAGCCATTAGAGTCTAAATCAGCGTGCAGTTGTCTGTTAATTTTGCCATGGTGAGTTGCGGCACCAGCAAAAGGAGTTTGTGAAAGTACAGCTTTCATTTCTGCACCAGTCCAGTCCTGAGCCCATTGATGTAAGAAGGCGTGTTGACGTTCTCCGAGCAGGGATAGCCCCTCTAGGTCGATAGATTGTGGTGAATACTTTGGGTTTTTGATGTGGTCGGGGCGTGGTCCTTGTTGTGGGATTTTACCAGCAGGGCCTGATTTCCATTTACGATCTTCTAAGATGGCAAAATTGATGCCTCCAATAGTTAAGTCTGTATAGTATGTTCCGATGCCTTGTTGAATAGGAGTGGGATCATAGGCATCAGGAAGGTGCCAAGTTTGACAGCGCTCCACCATTTTAACATATTCTGCTGGGTGCGTATATCCTCCATCTGCAGCGCCTTCCAATGTAGATACTTTACCTCCCTCTCCCCACAAGTTTGGTTGTCCCACATCGTGGTCGTCAGGAATAGTAACTGTGGGGCGGTTACGCATTAGTTCACCAAATTGCTTTCCAAATAAAAGCCAAGCTGCTGTGTGCTCGTTGTGATCATAGCTTTGATCTCCCGCGAAGAAGACAAGGTCTGGATCAGCATGAAGAAGGTTCTGTACAATCTTATTACGATCTCCTCGATCCTTTCTTGAGTTGCAGGAGAGACTAGCGACCTTGATGACTTTTTTATCAATAGGGTCTTTTCGAACAATTCCTGTGTAGCTGGCGAGATTGTTGTGAGAGACTCGGTATTCAGCGTCTTGTGTCTGATCCCAGTTATCTATTCTAAAATGAGCAGACCACCCAGATTCGTGTATTGGACTGTTCGCCATAATTTGCCATGATCCATTTCGTTTGACCTCGAGCATGGCGGTTTTGGGCTCATCAGGGAATAATGGGTAGAATTGGGCTGTTAGCTTTAATGTGTTGTCATGTGTCGTGTATAGAGCGAATCCTATTACTTCTTCACGAGGAACATTTAGTTGCATCCAGCTATTTTCCGGATCAGATGAGTAGTCCTTTTTCCACCATTCTCCTCGAGCGGCGGAGTCAACCTCAGAAGAGGTGGGGATAGCTGCGCTTAGCAGGCTCAAGCTACTCAACAATAGTGAGCATGTAGCATTAATTATAGTGTTCATTGTATACTGATGTTTATTGTAGAATTAACTGAGGTGAAAATTAGTAGTCGGCTTTAAAGTTCCATATCTTGACAGGGCTTTCTACTCGAGCATCCTCTAGAAGTGATACAAGTTCCTCGACCTTGTCAGGGTTCTGAGCTGCGAGATTATGTTCTTCACTTAGATCGTTTGATATATTGTATAGTTCGTAATGGGACTTTTCGTCCGTGTTATGCATGTCATATCGCACGATCTTCCAATCGCCTTTTCTCAAAGCCAAGCGCCCGTCTTTTTCTAGCAGCTCCCAATAAAGGTACTGGTGCTGAATTTGATGCTGATTATTGCCTATGAGTGTGGGGAAAAATGAGATTCCCTGAATATTCTCCGGAGCTGTGCCGCCAGTGATGTCGCATATAGTAGGAAGAAGATCCCAAAAGGCTGAAACATGATCTGTAGTTGTGCTAGCTTGAACCTTACTTGGCCACTTGACAATAAAGGGGACACGGATTCCACCCTCATACAAGTCACGTTTGCCCCCTTTGAGATCACCATTAGACTTGAGTAAATTGTAATGGTACCCACCTTCTTTATGAGAGCCATTATCACTTGTGAAGCATATTAGGGTGTTTTCTTCCAATCCCAGTTCTTTGAGCTTAGCTGTAATTTGACCTACATGTTGATCCATTCTAGTTATCATAGCGGCGTGTGTGGCCTTGACATGCTTACACGCAAGATAGTGCGATCCAGGGTAACTGATGTCATTATCAAACTTGCCAATAAAGGGTTTTACGGCCTCAGGAGGTGCTTGTAAGCTAGCATGAGGAACACTGTAGGATAGAAGTAAGAAGAATGGGGTGTTCTGAGACTCTTCGATAAACTTCAATGACTGCTTAGTGTAGGAGTCTTGGATATACACAGAGCCTTTTTTACCGTTATTACCATTTATACGAATCGCTTCCCCTTGAGAGAACACTCGTCTAGGGTAATGGAAGTGGGCCGTTCTGTGGCTTAGCGTCCCCCAAAAATAGTCAAATCCAGCAATATGAGGAGCTTGAGGATCAAAAGTGTTACCTGTAACACAAGACTTCCCTATCATGCCAGTGCGATATCCTACTTTTTTCAGTATTTCAGCGACTGTCGTATCCTCTTTGCGCAGTTGATAAGGCCCATTCCCTCTTAGAAAGGTATGACCTGTGTCTTGACCCGTCATTAAGGCACTGCGAGATGGCGCACAGACAGTGCTTCCAGAATAGTGCGCAGTAAAGCGCATACCTTCGGAGGCCATCTGGTCAATATTTGGAGTCTGGAAGTGCTTCTGACCATAGCACGAAAGGTCTCCATAACCTAGGTCATCTGCAATTATAAAAATAATATTAGGCTTCTCAGAGGCGAGGCTAGGAAAAGGTAGAAGT
>CAYUKP010000185.1:0-3988 GCA_964445335.1 uncultured Verrucomicrobiales bacterium | reverse complement strand
TCTTAAAGCGAGAGCTTCGGGCTCTATCTAATAAGCTAAATCCTCTTATTGGGGAGCATGACAAAGTGACAAGGAGCTCTGCAGCTCCTCGTTCTATTGAGAGGTTGTCGCATTTGAAACCTGAAGCGTATTTACAATCTGATGTGGCAATTCTTAGTTTGCCTAAACCCGAGAGTAGTAAGCCGAGCAAACCAACTCTACCAGCTTATAAAAAATGCAGTGATTTCAGTGGAGCCGAGCTTTTAAGACCAAGAAGCCGAAAGGCTAAAAAACTTTCGAGCCTTTCTGCGTTGATTGCATTTTTTGGAGGAATGATTTGCCTGTATACCGTATTACGTGTGAATGATACAGAATCTGAAGCTTCTACATCATTATATGAACAGGAGGTGGTTGAGAGGAGTTCTGAGCTAGATTATACTAGGGATACGGTAGATCTTGCAGATGCATTGGTACGAGAGGCTCGAAATGTCGCAATGAACTTTCTCACATCTTCAGATGTCAATGTGGCATATACTTTTGTGATGCGAGATACACCTCAAAGTGTTTTTGAAAAATACTGGGAGCAGTTTGAGAAGGTAGAGGAAAAACAGCTTAAAGCGCATTCCGCATATGCTTTAGAGAGCGAAAGCATTATAGTACATTTTCTTTACCGAGATGCAGACCTTATTCGTAGGCTTAGCCTCATTAAGGTAGCTGAGCGTCCCTTTCGCTTGGATTGGAAGGGGTTTAGCGAAGTAGAAGAGGTTTCACTAGAGGACTTTATAAAGGATGACTCTACTCGACCCTTCTTAATTAGGACGTGGGTGACTCCGCAAAACTATTATACTGCGAGTTATGATGAGAAGCATTGGCAGAACTATTGCGCTATGAATTTGAAGGGGCAAAGGTATTATTTTTATATGCCTCTGACGACCTTGTCTGCTCAAACCTTGTATCAAACGATACTGACCAAACCAACGCGTTATCTACAGTCGGAGGGTTATGGGGCTTACGTGATAATGCTTGTTCGTAAACCTCAGTCACAGGCCAGTTGTGCGGAAGTTATGGAGCTAAAGTCGGTGTCATGGAACTCCTATGAATGAAAGAGTCTGGGGGATATAGAACCAAGTAGTTGAAACGGAGCGTCTTTTCGGCCTCTTACGAGCATAAATTAAAATAAGAATTTTTCATAAGACGAATCTAGGCTACGTTTGAGTGTGGACTTGTAGTTATAAAAGTCTATGGCTTGAGATTGCTTCATGATTCTAATAAGTGAAATATTTCTATTTCGATTTTTGGGGTCGAGATACTTTATAAGGTCGTCTCCAAGGTTGTGATTCGCTTCAATAACTATGCGTTCCCATTTCGCTGGGTTAATGGCCCAAAGGTGTAGTAAAACATTAAAGATTTCTTGGGATTGAGTGCGCAAAAGCAACTTTACCAAATCCACTGGCCACATGCTTTCATCTAAAAGTCTAAAGTCATAATGAGCTATAGAACTAATTTCGGAGCGATATTTTTCGATATCTTCTCCTATCCAGGTATTTAAACAGCCGGCTGCGAGGTTCGAAATGCGAGGCGCTTTGAAACGGTTCAAAACAGTGAAGAGAGATTCAATAATATCACCTTTAAACCGAAGGTCAGCGGTCTGTAACCTTTCAAGAGCGGCAGTGACGCGAGTAGGGTCAAAGTGTAGGAGTTCGCGTTGATTGAGTTGATAAAAACGAGGGTGGTCTGATTCTGTGATGGCTGCGCTCTCAAGGCTTGAAAGCGGGTTAAATTGCTCGTCGTTATAGATTACAGAGATGAGGCGTTCCTCAGGGTAAATGTCTTCAATTTCTCCAAGGGTGTTAACAACCTTAGCGAGTTTAGATATGGAAAAGCTCTTTTCAGATTCAATCATTATAAGGACACCATCTTTTCTCACATAGTAATTTGGGCGCTTGTGAAGGGTTAAGGTGGTCTTGAAAAACTCTTGAATAGGGTAAGGCGACGCTTGAAAGCCTCCTTCTATCCAAACTGAAGAAATCAATGACCTTTCTCTAGCGCCTTTGATTGCTTCGGTTACAGGAGAGTAACGGCACCTTGCCTTTAGCTGCTCAAGAGCTGACTCTTTCTTTGTAGAAGTTGCTGAAGGTTTGAATTCTTCTTGTGGAGAGAATGTTGTGAGGGTTTGAGCCGGAAGGCGCTTTTGTGGAGCGTTTGACAACAGGTAGATCCCGAACGCACATGAACCACAAGAGAGGAAAACCTTGAGCAGAGTCGGTAAAGCTTTTCTATGAGCTAGGATAAAAAAGAGTCCGCTAACTGCGCTGAGGAAGCCAAATAATACGATTTTCTTGTCTTGTTCGACTTCTCGTAAAAAGTCCGAACTACAGTATGTGGCAGCTAAAAGGATACAAAATAGGATGAGGACACCCCATCCTAAGAGGTTGAGGATTTGCTTCCAGCGAGAGGGGGGTAAGAAATCTTCTTGTTTTAGAGACTCTAAGTGATTGTTAACGGGGGATTTAGAACGTTTCTCTTCTTTGAGAGGGGATGTTTGAACACTTTTAGAAAATGACGAGAGGTCTGTATCTTTTTTGATTGGGATATGAGATTTTCGTTCGGGGCGTACAAACACCTGCTCTGTTACAAGAAACTGTAGAGAACACGCTCCGCATTCTACCTTTTGATTAAGGTATTCTTCGTATGAGGGGACGGAAAACCTTGTGTTACAGGATGGGCACTGAATATCTCGCATGACAGGAGGACAAATGTTCTAATGTTTTATGAGAGTCTTATGATTAAACATATAAGTAACACCTTCTAAGATTCGCTAAAACCATTAAAAGTCAAGTGAAGCCTTTCTTCGGTATCGGACTTGTCTAAGTCTACTATAAAGTGAGCTGACCATAAAAGTTCCAAGTCAGGATCACATAATGTTTGGGTGACATGTAGGAGACGTGTTCCGTTATCTAGGGTTTCTGGTGTGAGATGATGGTGTTTCTTATTACGAGCTTCTGGATCCATACGGTAAGGGGGGAAGCAATCGAGGTATTGATCAATCGTGTCTTCAAAGTGATGCTTCTCCCATGCGACCTCGTTGGTCGCTGTTGCCTGAATGAGTTCAAGGCAGGCATCCCATTGCTCAGCCTTGAAGTACTTGAGAAAGGTAAGAACCGTTTTGTGGAGTTCTGCTGAAAATTCAGCTTTGCGCCTCGAAAAGGGTACTTGTTGCTTCTGAGCATTTCTTTCTTCTCGCGCTTTTTCAGGATCATAGGAAGGATCCTCTAGAGTCTTCCACTCATCTACCAACGAGGAGTCTGTTTCTTCGAGAATCTCGTGGAAGAAGTTTTCGGCTTCGATGAGTTCCTCTGTTTTGTAGGAGTCGGGAATGGTTTGGGTTAGGACTTTATAAACTTCGGAAATATGTCTGAGTAGCACCCCCTCAGTACGTTCCAATTTATATGATTTAATGTAGTCGGGAAAGCTTAAATACTCCTCGAACATTTCACGCGCAATGGACTTTGGTCTGATGCTGTGCTCTTTTAACCACGGGTTTTTTAAGATAAATTCATTGTAAGTGTCGTAGACAAAGTCCTTTCCTGGTTTAGGATGTTCTACTTCTTCCAGTTTTTCTAGAATTTCATTATGAGAGACACCTTCGTCCTTCAGATCACGAAAGAGAAGGTCTTTTTGGTGCTTGGTTTGTGCTCTTAAGATGATTTGAGGGTCCTCTAGAATAGATTCAATGCAGGAGAGGATTTGTAGGGCATAGTTAGGATGTTCTTTCTCTAGAAAGCTGATAGCCTCCAGGAGCCAAAGCCCCAGAGACTGATTGAGAGAGAAGTCCTCAGGGAGCTCCATGTTTAGAGAGAGTTTGGTGCAAGATGTTCTCTCTTTTACCGGGATGATCGATAAAATGTTGGAGGAGACCAGACCTCTAAACAATTGAAAGGCGTGGTTACGGTGTTTCTTTTTATTGGAAGTGGATTCGTGAGAGGCACTAATGAGCTGCTTTAGAGCT
>CAYUKP010000184.1:0-3996 GCA_964445335.1 uncultured Verrucomicrobiales bacterium | reverse complement strand
CACGATAAGCATCCATTTTATGAAAAAGTGATGAAAACAAAAAGGAAGCTCGAGGTAATGGGGTATGAATTTAAATAAAAAATGTCCCACCGATCAGGACGACGGAATCATCTTCTGGGTTTTGGTAAAAGATATGGAAAATAGTGTGAATACTTCTAAAATTAATAATATCTCCTTAAAAAATAAACAATGAAAACACTTATAAAAACCATTGGCGCGCTCATTCTCACGCTACTAACATTTACTCAAGTAGCGTGCAGGACGGAAATAGAGTTAGAAAAGTATTTTAAGGGTGATGATCTCCTAATGGCCGAAGCGATTAGAAAGGAAGATGTGAAGGCCATCGGAGATCTTTCTGAAAAAGTCGATATCAATGGAAAGTTTAAGGAGGGCCTCACCTTCCTCCTCTTCGCGATGTCTGAGGGGAAGTTTAAATCTGGTCAGGCTTTACTTGACCATGGAGCAGACCCTCTCTTGGTGACTAGAGGTCCCTCCCCGGGGGGGTACGCAGCCCAAGGAAAAGAAACAGAGTGGCTAGAACTCTTTTTAGACGATGGCATGGATCCCAACAGCAGGGCTAGAGGAGAAACCCCCTTACTTACACTTGCCGCTGAATATGATTCCCTTCCAGCTACCAAAATGTTGATTAAGCGAGGGGCTGATATTAATGCAACCAATGGTGTTAATACCGCCATATATAAAGCTCTTATGTATTCTAACTATGAAATCATTTGGTATCTTTTAGAGCATAATCCAGACCTTACGATTGAAACGCCAAGAGGGTTAAGTTTCTTAAGCGTCTTTGAGGGAGACTTAAAAGAATACCACGATAAGCATCCATTTTATGAAAAAGTGATGAAAACAAAAAGGAAGCTCGAGGGAATGGGGTATACGTTTGACTAGCCAAGATTGACTTTCTCACCTAAGTGATTAATTTTTTATGACTATAATCTTTAATTAATATAGTGTTCAAAAAATGCAAATATCATTTAGTGGCATTGCTCTTTATTGTTTCCGTGCAGTTTGTTATGCTTGGAATAGATAGGGTGGTTATCAATAAAGATATTAACACGATGCGGCTTCATTTCTATAGTGAGATTAATGAGAAAGAACCTAGTTTACTCCAGGAGCTTTCTACCCTAGAGATCGATCAGATTCACCAAGACGCTGTCGAGATGTCTGTTTCCTGGAGCTATCTTTTTTCTATCCTTCCAGGCAAAAATAGTTCTAGAATTGATGAGGAGGCATATAGGGCATACTCTCTCGCTGTCCTTCGCGCATTGAAATGATATCAGCATTAAAGGTCTTTACAAAATTGGCAAGTTGACATACTTAGAATCATGTCCAGCTTTGTTTTACAGTCTTATCCAAGCAGTAATAGCATTCCGTTGACAAGTTCGGTATTTGGTAATCAATTTATGAGAGTGCAGGCAGCACCTCTAGTGTGCTCGGATAGCTCTTTTTCTCAACTCGCTAAAGAAGCCTCTGCCATCAGCATGAGCGACCTAGAAGCTGGTGATGAGTTTCTCGTAATGGAAAAGAAGAGCTTCATCGAAATGATGAAAAAGAGAGCGAAAACACACGGCAATGCCACGGTAAGAACTGTAATTGATACATATCAAACGGGGCAAGATCTGAAAGACTTCCTCATCTTGATGAAAGAGTTCGGTGTAAGAGGAAAAGTTATCGAGCGAGTATATAGAGGTAAGACCTACATCATTCTCTCTGGTAGACCAGGGTTAAGGCGTATTTTTACAGGGACAAGATACCTTAACAATAATACGACCATGATTACGCATGGGGTAGGGCGAATTGGAGCTGGAGCGAAGGTTATGAAGGGGGCGACTATTACAATTATGTTCGTAGTTGCTGCCGATTGTCACGGCTCGCGCAGGTATCGACAACCCATCTAAGCCTATTGGAGTATTCCTGCTTGCTGGAACTAGTGTTTCACGACATGAAAAACGACGGACTGGTGGTGTGAATTTTTCTCTCTGACAAGGCAGGAATGTCAAGGTGGATCGGGATCCTCCTTGGCATGACTAACGCCGGCAGAGAGGAAAAGGCACGCCACCAACTGGAGACTAAAGAGGGAACAGGTTTCTCGCAGAAGCCTTGAATCTAAAGCTTCTAGGAACCAACAAGCTGAACTTGAGCCTTTAGCCTGAGGGCTTCGTCAGTCCGGTAGGGTAGGATCCCGATCCAACCCTACCTGCCTTCCTAACCCTCAGACTAAATGCTCTGCGCCAGTCCGTCATTTTTCATGTCGTGAGACACTAGTGGAGTCGGTAAGACCGAGACCGCCCTCGCCCTTGCTGATGCCATCTATGGTGGTGAGCAGAATGTCATTACTATTAATATGTCAGAATACCAAGAAGCTCACACTGTCTCTACCCTCAAGGGAGCCCCTCCCGGATACGTAGGTTATGGTGAAGGAGGCGTACTTACGGAGGCCGTCCGCAGAAATCCGTATTCTGTTGTCCTGCTTGATGAGGTAGAGAAGGCTCACTCAGATGTTCATGAGATCTTCTTCCAGGTTTTTGATAAAGGCTTCATGGAAGATGGAGAAGGACGTTTCATCGACTTCCGTAATACGATTATTCTTCTCACCAGTAATGCAGGTACGGATATGATTATGGATCTATGTTCGGATATCGAGCTTGCCCCCGAGCCTGAAACACTTGCAGAGACCCTCAAAAAGCCTCTTCTCGATGTCTTTCCTCCAGCCCTCTTAGGCCGCTTGGTCACGATACCGTACTACCCTCTCTCACCTGATGTTCTCCGCTTAATCATCAAGCTACAGCTAGGCCGGATTAAGAAGCGTGTGGAGCAGCAGAAAAATGTGCCCTTTACCTATTCAGATGCAGTGGTTGACCTTGTGTTTAATCGTTGTAATGACTCTGATAGCGGAGGTCGTGTGGTAGACTCTATCCTAACGAACACCCTTTTACCTGAGATGGGCAGACGAGTCTTAGAATCCGTCTTCGATGGTAAGGAGCTCTCCTCTGTCCACATTGACGTAAAAGAAGGCGAATTCGACTATCTCATCGAATAATGATTTCACAGCCAGATCTGGAAAGATCTCATTACAGGAATGACCACTAGACTCAGTTGTTAACCAACTTTCTGCCTAGATTCTAGAATGATTTTACAGGTATCCCTGCTTACTGGCTGTCCAATCATGCTAAATAAAATCCCTGCTCCTCTGGCTTCAGCCAGAGGAGCAGATAAGCTAGCTTTAAAAATATAGACTCAGCATATTGACTGATAGGCGATCCTAACGATAATGTCTTTCCTAACACCTCTATATGATGAACAAATTTCTTCTCTCGCTGATTTTTGTAGTCGCCGTAGGCGGCGTCAAAGCGTTCTTCTATTTTCAGGCTGATCGTGAGGCACTTAGTTATGCGTATGAGTATGTAGACAGCATGCCCATCTCCCAGCAGGAAAAAGATGCTCTACATCCTCATATTAAGGCAGCACACCGAGAAACGATGCGGGTTGTATACAAGACTAATAGTAAATTTCGCTTTAAGGATGAGGTCGATTATAATTCATACAGAAATATGTTCGATTACTACTTAGGAGAAGCGGCCAAGTAGCAGAATCTCTTTTTGATACCAAAAGCAAAACACACAACACCTCTTGACATTATAGCCCACCTAACCGTTTGATCTCTTGACATCGTTCATGGAGTCGCATTTCTACCGAATTCTTTACATTGGTTATCAGGGAACGCACATTTGAGGTGGGTATTGTGCTGAGATGTTGAGTCAGAGTAGGTGAACTTGTAGCATAGAGTAGATGCGGAAAGGTGAGCTAAAAAACGAGAACGCACATAGGCAGAAGAAGCCAGTAGGCCTCGCGTCTCGTTTTTGGCTGTCAGTTCCACATCTCAATTAAGCTAATTCATCGCCGAATGCCCTCTACAATTCTATTGAAAATAGCAATCTGCATGACCCGAACGGAGTGAGGATAAAAGCTTCATAAACTGCA
>CAYUKP010000183.1:959-4010 GCA_964445335.1 uncultured Verrucomicrobiales bacterium | reverse complement strand
GAGATGTCACAAAGGTCTTTGAGAAACTCACCGAAATTGGTCTCACCTCCAAGGGGGCGGGAGCCGATAATATCAGAAATGTCACCGCGTCTCCGACCTCAGGATTTGATACCGAGGAGTTCATTGATGTGATGCCTTACGCTCGCAGTATGCATCACTACATCTTGAATAATAGAGACCTCTATGGATTGCCTCGTAAATTCAACATTTCCTTTGATTCAGGTGGAGCAGTCTCGGTGTGTGCCGACACCAATGACATTGGGTTCTACGCTTGTAAGGTCGAGGAAAACGCGGACGGAATAGAGCCTGGAGTGTATTTCCGCGTGCAACTCTGTGGGATCACAGGTCATAAGCAGTTCGCTAGTGACTGTGGCATCTTGCTCAAACCCTCCGAGCTTATCCCCTTTGCAGCAGCTCTCATTCGGGTCTTTATCGAAAACGGTGATCGCACGAATCGTAAGAAAGCACGCCTCAAATACCTCGTCGATAAATGGGGCATTCCTAAAATGCTGTCCGAAACCGAACAGAAATTAGCGGCACCTCTCTTCTATTACCCTGTTGAGAAGTGTGTCATTTCTCAGCCCAAGGTAAAACATGGCCATCTAGGGGTTCATAAACAAAACAACGGCGATAATTATGTCGGGATAGTTGTCCCTGTAGGCAGAATGCTCAGCCAAGACGTTCACAAACTGGCTGATCTGGTGGATACCTATGGCAAAGGAAAAATCAGATTAACCGTTTGGCAAAACCTTATTGTTCCACACATTTCAGATGATCAGCTGGTACCGTTTCTCTCCGCTCTAAAAAAAGCGGGGTTCTCTTACGAACACACGGCGGTATCGGGTGGCTTAATCGCTTGTACGGGGAGTACTGGATGCAAGTTCGCGCAGTCCAATACCAAAGGGCAAGCGGTCGAATTAGGCAAGATACTCGACTCCAAAATTACCCTAGACCTTCCTGTCAACATTCACCTCACAGGATGCCCTCACTCCTGCGCTCAACACTACATTGGCGACATCGGAATGCAGGGAGTAAAGGTGAAAAACGAAGCGGGCGAATCCATCGATGGATACAACATTGTTCTGGGAGGTGGCACCGATGATGATCAATTTGTCGCCCAAGAAGTCTTCAAGCGCATCCCCTTTGCGGATGTCCCGCCATTAGTCGAAAGCCTCTTAACCTCCTACCAAGCCAAACGCAAGGAAGGAGAAAGCTTTGCGCACTTTACCCGGAGGCACACTCCTGAGGAGTTACAAGCCATGGTGTAAGCCACTCCCTCTTTTTCTCTCGCCCCTACCTCAACCACATCGACTCTCATGCAAACCGAAACCCTCATCGACAAGCTCCTTCGAGACCAGAAAACCCTTTACAGCGCAGTGGATGAGATTGCGGAGAAGATTGATTCGGGGACGATTAGGACAGATCTTTACCAACACCTCATTCCCTTAGAAAAACCCAATAAGGGACAGCAATACGCCTTTCAAGTCGAGCTAGACAAATGCACGTCATGTAAGGCGTGTGTGGTGGCTTGTCATAGCCTCAATGGCCTAGAGGAAAAGGAGGCTTGGAGAGATGTTGGATTGCTCGTTGGAGGCGAGGAGGCGCCAGGATGGCAACAAACGGCCACGAGTGCCTGCCATCATTGCTTAGAGCCTCAATGCATGCATGGTTGCCCTGTCAAGGCTTACGAAAAAGATGCCACAACGGGAATTGTCCGCCATTTAGATGACCAGTGCATCGGGTGTGAATACTGCTCTCTCAAATGCCCTTACGATGTCCCGAAATACTCCTCACGTCTCGGCATTGTCCGTAAGTGCGATATGTGTTGGCAGCGATTAGAGGTCGGAGAATCCCCTGCCTGTGTGCAAGCATGCCCTAATGAGGCCATCAAAATCATCACGGTAGAGACAGATCAGATCCGACCTGAATTGGAAGAAAAGCGCCGATTTATCAAAGGTGCCCCTCTCCCCAATATTACCCTTCCAACCACGCAATACGTTGGTCGACCCGTTCCAGAATCGGCCAAGCCTGTAGATCAGGAAAAGCTCACCCTCGCCCCAGCGCACTTGCCTCTCGTCTTTATGCTCATGCTGACTCAGGCGGGAGTCGGCACAACGCTGGCAGCCACGTTAAACAACTCCAATCTCTTAGGTGTAACAGGATGTATCGTGTTTTTTATCGGATTGAGCTGTAGTATTCTTCACTTGGGACGCCCCTTGGGAGCTTGGAGATTCTTTCTCGGGCTCAAGACCTCTTGGCTCAGTCGAGAAATCCTCGCCTTTTCTCTTTTTGCCCCCCTGCTCATGGCCTATACGGCTCTCCCCCTATCCCCAGCAGAATGGAGAGAATATCTCCCCCTAGGGATCGTGCCCCCTCTTAAATACAGCCTTTGGGGGTGCGGTCTCGTAGCGGTATATACCAGTGTGATGATCTATCATGATACCCAACGTCAGAATTGGCACTACAAGTGGACGGCTCCAGCCTTCTTTGGCACCGTTCTCTCGTTTTTAGGCATCTCTTTAGGAGGACACTACCTCTGGCTCTGCCTCATCCCTTGGTTGACAGATCTCTTATACATCAGACCTCTTGTGGCTAAAGATAAGACCACTTGGTCACCGTCCTTACATCGAGCGCGCCTTCTCTGGCATCGCCTCCGCCCTCTAACGGTCTTGAGACTCCTAACAGGAATCGGCGCTCCCCTTCTCGCACTCTTCCAGCCCCAACTAGCCTTTCTCACTTTAATTATCGGAGAGCTTCTGTCCCGCGCCTTATACTTCAGGTCAGTGCATTCACCAAAGATGACAGGCGGTATTTAAAACTTATTCCCTATGAGCCACCTACCCAGAATCCCTAGTCTGAAAGATCCCTTGGGTCTCCTCAAAGAAGAGGCCACCCTTTCCAAAAAAACAGGCCCTCTGACCAAAGAGCTCTCGCATCAAGGAGGCTCCTTAGGAAATCTACCTGCCACTCAAGGCACTCCTACCTTCACCGCCCAGTCTATTTGTGGGTTTTGCTCCACTGGGTGCTCCCTCACAATTCATTGCAATAAAG
>CAYUKP010000183.1:0-949 GCA_964445335.1 uncultured Verrucomicrobiales bacterium | reverse complement strand
TCTCCGACCTACCCCGTTAATCTCGGTATGGCGTGTCCTAAAGGATGGGAGGCACTCGCCGTCTTAGATGCACCAAACCGCGCCACAACACCGCTCCTTAAGGGAAAACCTGTCGATTGGGCGACAGCCGCTCAGACCTTTTGCGATCGTATGAAAGAAACGCAAGGCAAATACGGCAAGCATTCCATCGCCTTCATCTCGACAGGTCAAATCCCGTTCGAAGAAATGGCCTTTCTCGGCAGCTTCTTCAAATCTGGCATGGGCGGTCTCCACTGTGATGGCAATACGCGGCAATGCATGGCAACTTCTGTAGTAGCCTACAAGCAAGCGTTTGGGTTTGATGCGCCACCCTACACGTATGCGGACTTTGAGGAGTCGGAGCACCTCGTCTTTATCGGCGCCAATCCATGCATTGCTCACCCGATCATGTGGCAACGGGTTCTTCGTAATCCGAACTCCCCACGGATCTCGGTCATCGATCCTCGTCAGACAGAGACCGCACAATGCGCCACTCACCACTACGCCATTCAGCCTAAGGCGGATCAAACCTTATTTTATGGGATTGCTCACTATCTCTTTGAGAACAATTTATACGATGCCAACTTTCTCAACGAACATACTGAAGGGTGGGAGGCATACGAAACCTTTGTCGCCGAATACACCTTAGAGAAGACTTCCGAAGAGACAGGAATTGCGATCAATGAAATCCAAGAGTTAGCCACCTCTATCGCAGAGCGTAGAACATCTCTCTGGTGGACGATGGGGGTCAATCAATCCCACCAAGGTGTTCGCACAGCACAGGCCATTATCAATGTTGCTCTGATGACAGGAAACATTGGGCGCCCCGGGACAGGAGCCAATTCTATCACAGGTCAGTGTAATGCGATGGGGTCGAGACTGTTCTCTAATACCACCAATCTCTTAGGAGGACATGACTTCTCCAATAAGG
>CAYUKP010000182.1:0-4015 GCA_964445335.1 uncultured Verrucomicrobiales bacterium | reverse complement strand
CAGTTGCTTCAGTTGCTTCAGTTGCTTCAGTTGCTTCAGTTGCTTCAGTTGCTTCCGTTGCTTCCGTTGCTTCCGTTGCTTCCGTTGCTTCCGTTGCTTCCGTTGCTTCTATAATGGTTGGAGCTTCTATAAATGGTAGTGGTTTCTCTTGCTTGCTTAGAGATGAGTGAAGAGTGACGAGGTCTTTTAAAATGTAAAGCGCTTCCCTTTTGACTGGAGTGAGGTTGGATGGGAGGTCTGGGCTGTTATCAAGCTCTTCTAATTCCTCCTTGGCCTTTTTCATATAGGTATCGACATCTTTTTCGACTTTCGGGAGAGGGTAGCTTTTTAGGTCATCTAACTCTAAGCGAAATACTTGGAAGGACTCCATATCCGCTTTGGCAATTTCTTGGTAACGAATAGATTGTTCTTTGATGCGACTTTTTCTTCTTTTCTCTGACTCAGAGATTTCCGCGCGGCGCTCTTCGATATTTAAGCTAACGGTGTTCTCATTTAGGCGAGTTTTTGTTCGCTCAATGTCTTCCAAGATGTAAGCGAAGTCTGGGTCTGATGCGATACGCTTTTGGCTTAATGCTCTTAAACTATTGAGATAGAGGTTTTCAGATTTGGCTTTCTTGTAGTTGCAAGCAGAAATTTGGTCATAAGGAAGGGCGTGTTTTGCATATCGTTCTCCGATCTCCAGAGCCTCTGCGATAGATGGGATGATGATGTCAGATTCAACCCCTTTGAGTTGAGTTGATCCTCCAGAGATACGATAGAACTTTTGAATAGTGGCCTTCACTGTGCCAGCTCTACTGGTGTCATGGTACCATTTGAGGAATTTTTGAATTTCCATTGGAGTTTGGACGGTTCCTTTACCGAAGGTGTGACTATCGCCAATGATGATGGCACGGTTATAGTCCTGAAGGGCGGCAGCTAAAATTTCACTAGCAGAAGCACTTGTTTTATCGACTAAAACAACCACGGGCTGCGTAAACATCGGTTTGCGAGAATAGGAAGTCTTGATCTTCTCTTTGCCTAGGGAGTCTGTGACTTGGACGACAGGTCCATTGCCTGTGAAGTATCCTGTGATTTTCTGTACTTCATCCAGAGAGCCTCCGCCATTGCCTTTGAGGTCGATTAATAAGCCCTCGACGCCTTCTTCGTTCATACGCTTGAGGATTGCTTTTACATCACGAGCTACGCTTGTAGTGTTGTCTTGGAAGTCACGGTAAAAAGATGGGATCTTCATCCAACCAATCTTTCTTGCTTTATCTCCTTTAGTAGTGGGGAGAATATTATAGATTTCAGAGGTTACCATTTGGTTTTTCATTTCAACCGTTTCGCGTTCAATGGTAATAAGTTTGGTTTCACCTAATGCTCCATTTGCAGGTTCAACCTTCAAGGTCACCTCAGTGTTTTCCTTACCACGGATATTACTGACGACTTTATTGAGAGGCATATAGAGAGTGTCGATCATGTTCCCGTTTGATAATGGGTCTACAGCAATAATGCGGTCATTGAGTTGGAGTTCTCCTTGTCTGTCTGCTGGGCCGTTGATGACAATTCCTTTGATTTGAGTGGCGCCGTCATCCTCAGCGCTTAAGAGTGCGCCAATACCCACGAGAGAATTTGCAATACTACTATGGAATTCGTCTGTTTCTCGCTTACTATAATAGTCTGAATGAGGGTCGTAGGCTGCGGCAATAGTGCTGAAAAAGTAGTTCGCAATATCTTCTTCATCAAATTCACTAAAGGTTATAAGAATACGCTCGTAACGTTTTTTTACTTTAGCGTAAGGGTCTGCTTCCTTGATGTAAGAGTCTCCTTCCTTGTTGAGTTCGCTCGCACGGGTTTGGATAGATTCTCTTCTAAGGAGTTCTGAGAGAACAGCGTCTTTGACGTGGAGTTTCCAGAGGCTTTCGGCTTCCTCTTCTGAAGCAGGCCAAGTCGCATCATCACGATCAATCAAAATTGTGTCCTGAATGGAAAAGTCAAAGTTTTTCTCATCTAGGAGTTTGATGCTGAAATCGACGCGTTTCTTTACTCGTTCAAAGAATTTCTTATAAATGTCTTCAGCTGGAGCCATGGCGCCAGTTTTGAAGATCATATTGTCTAGTTCTTTGGCATATGATTCATTGAAGGAGTCAACAAGGTCTTCTGTAAAATAGAGGTGTTGAGGGTCTAGAAGGTTTAGGTAGTCTTCTAGAATTCGTTCTGACATTGAATCGTCAAAACTAAGCTTAGCATAGTGACCATTTTGTAGAATGATCACCATTTCTCTAGCGATATTATCGAAGTTCGTCTTGGCCGTGCATGAGAGGACGGTTAAGAATGAGATGAGGCTGAAGAAGGTATTGCGAAATGAACCCATGGTTACAGGGAATATGTCAAATAATGTAGTAGGCTTCAACCTGTTTCTAACAGATATATAAAATAAAAAACCCGCCATGTATTGAGGCGAGTTTTTGAATGATTGTTGGATGGATTCTTACTCTGATCCGAGCCAGCGTAGCCACTTGGTGTCGCTGTTAATGTGCGGGAGTTTGATTACATCTTTTGGATAGATTCGAACATTTCGGTGTTGAATGTCCCGCATGTCATACTTGTACTCTTTTTGGCTTCGCTCAAGAATGGCAAACTTCTTAGAATCAAAGGTTCCAGCACCTCCTCCCGAGGCGATGGCTTCTTGTAGGGTCATATCTCGTTGGTAAGGGATGACTTTTGATCCTGCCTGTGAGCGGAAGGTGAAGGTTTGTTGGTCGATTTGGTCATCGACTTTGTATCCTACGTTCACCGTGGGGTTTGTGTAGATTTCCGCAAGCTTATAGCGAGATTCGATTTCTCTAGCAAGTGTTGCAGGAGTCTTGCCTTCTGCTTTGATAGAGCCTAGCATGGGGAGATTGATCGTGCCGCTAGAGTAAACCGAGTATGGACCGTTAAAGTCTTGGGCGTCAACTTGGGGGACTCCCTTGATGGTTAGGGAGAGTTCGGTGTCAGACTTAATGGCATCGCCGAAGGAGAAGATGGCGAGAATGAAGTATAAGAGTAATGTGCGTTTCATAGAGTTTGTTGAATGCAAATGAGATCTTAATAAGCTGAGTCATTAGGATCGTTATGTGAGACCGTTTGTGGGGCTTTTTTCTTCGAATTATTCGTGTTAGAGTCGAATTTGATAGTGGAGTTGTCTTCCTCCGTAGGTGAGTAGTACGTGTAGTAGCTAGTGTAGTATTGGTATTGGCTGTCACTTCTTACGTCCACATTGTTTAGGACAACTCCGATGATGTCTCCACCCACTTGTTCAACAGCCTGTTTTACACGAATAAGCATATTACGAGGGAGTTTGCGGTGTTGGACTACGAGCATTGTCTGGTCGGCTTCACTAGAGATAACAGCGGCGTCACTAACCCCTAAGATTGGAGGGGAGTCGATTAATACAAGGTCGAATCGTTGTTTGACGTCAGCAATGAGGTCTGACATACGGCTACTGTTGAGGATGCCTGCTGCATCTGAAGGGACAAGCCCTGATGGCATGAAATATAAGTTTTCGGTAGGAGTTTGTAAGACAACGTCCTCAAGTTGGAGATCTGTCGTCAGGTAGTTTGTCAAGCCGACCGAATTATTAATGTCGAAGTGTTTGTGTAAGCTTGGGCGACGTAAATCCGCATCAATGATGAGGGTGCTATACCCACCTTGGGCGCAAACGTATGCGAGGTTACATAAAGTAGTTGATTTTCCTTCGCCTGCTCCTCCAGATACGACGGTGATACAGTTGGCGTCTGGGCTTTTGCGGTTGAACTCGATGTTTGTTCTTAAAATACGGTAGGCTTCGGCATCGGGTGTATTGCCGCCATGTTTGTGTAGGACACTTATGTCTTTGGGGATTACGGCTAAGACAGGGACTTGTAAATAGCGCTCCACATCATCCATGCTTTTCACAGATGTATCAGTGAATTCTTGGAAGAAGGCGAGGCCGATTCCTATGATTAGGCCGAGAATTAGGCCGATTGCTAGGTTGAGAGGGACGTTAGGGAAG
>CAYUKP010000181.1:0-4036 GCA_964445335.1 uncultured Verrucomicrobiales bacterium | reverse complement strand
GAAAGAGAGGACGCTTTACTTAAGACCCTTTCAGAGAAGAACACTGCTAGTGGTAGCATTCTCCCAAATGACTCCCTTCGCGCTATTTATCGAGAAATACTTTCGGTTTCACGTCAGCTCCAGCAAGACCAAAAAATTGCAGTTTTAGGCCCAGAAGGCACCTGGACACACCAAGCGGCAAAGAAGCAGTTTGGCCATGCAAGTAGCTACCTCACCCTATCCTCATTTGAAGAAGTGTTTGACCTCGTGACACGACACAAGGTTGATTACGGTGTCTTACCTATCGAAAACTCCTTCAATGGAGCAGTCTTTGACACACTAGACCTCTTTGTAGACTCGCCTCTCAAAATTTGCGGCCAGATACTAATGCGTATTGACCACTGCCTCTTAGGCAAAGGGTCTCGCTCGGAAATCAAGAAAATCGTTTCGCACCCACAAGCATTAGGTCAATGTAAAAAATGGCTCAAACAAGAATTTCCAGACGCGCTCTTAGTCCCGACATCCTCGACCTCTATCGCTGCGCAAATGGCGTCCGAAGACCCAACTGTCGCAGCCATTTCTACCCCTCTAGCTGCCGACATCTTTAATGTCAGTATCATGGAGCACTCTATCCAAGATTCCGCAACCAATACGACACGATTCTTAATCCTAGGGCATAAAGAACGCGAGCCTTCTGGCCACGACCGAACGTCTATACTCTTCTCAATAAATGATGCTCCTGGCGCATTGGTATCAGCACTCTCAGCCTTTGATGAATGCCAAGTCAACCTTTCAAAAATTGAGTCTCGCCCATCCAAACAAAAAGACTGGGAATATGTCTTTTATATCGATGTTGCAGGCCATGCAAAAGATGAGAAAGTAGCACAAGCTATTACCAGCCTACAGAAACATTGCTCTATGACTAAAATCCTTGGCAGCTACCCTGACACTTCCATTTAAACGATCATGCAAGTCCCTATCCTCCCGTCTAAAGAAGACTTCATCCAGATCGCCAAATCTGGAGCCAATGTCATCCCCATCTACACTAAACTAGCAACAGATGCCGAAACCCCTCTCACGGCGTATCTGAAACTAAAAGAGGAACCTTACTCGTATCTATTTGAAAGCGCCGAGAGCGCGGCCGCCTCTGGACGCTGGTCGATTTTGGGAGTCGGAGCTCACCTTATCTTTGAGTCAAAAAATGGTCAATTTCTGAAGAAAAACCTCAAGACTGGTGAATCATCTGAAAGCTCAGAAGAAGTCCTCTCGGCTCTAGAAGAGGAGATGGCTCAATACCTACCGTTTCTCCAAGAAGGCGCTAATAATCCTCCATTTGTTGGAGGGTTGGTAGGCTACCTATCTTATGACGCCTCCTCACAGTTCGAGCCGACGATTCAGAAGAACGAGCGTGATGACCTCAACCTTCCTGACGCCGTGTATTTCTTATCGGATAAGATTGTCGCCTTTGACCACCACTTACGCACGTTACATATTATCAGTAATGCTCACATCGAAGACTCATCTCAAGACTTAGAAGCACTCTATGAGTCTACGGTTCTGAATGTCAGAAAGACCATTAAAACCCTAGACTCCCCCATTAATCTCCCTCACTTCTCAGGACTCATGACTCCGCAACCCCAAGAGGTGCGTAGCAATACGTCTCAAGAGGAGTTTGAAGCGATGGTGCGCGAAGCTAAGGAGCATATCAGCTGTGGCAACGCCTTCCAGATCGTCCCTAGCCAAAGGTTTGAAGTAGATTACGAAGGCTCCCCCGTCACTCTTTATCGAGCCTTACGTCACATTAACCCCTCCCCTTACATGTTTATCCTAGAGCTAGACGGGTTCTCTCTTGTAGGGAGTTCCCCGGAGGTACACGTACGCTCGATCAATGGTCGCATTGATATTCGTCCGATCGCTGGAACACGATGGAGAGGAGCAACTCCTGAGGAAGACGAGGCGTTGGCAGCAGACCTCCTCGCGGATGAGAAAGAACGTGCCGAACATGTCATGCTTATCGACCTCGCCCGCAATGATGTGGGGCGTATTTCTGAACATGGGAGCGTCAGCGTAGATGATCAAATGATTGTCGAACGCTACAGTCATGTTATGCACATCGTATCTAATGTCTCAGGGACGCTAAAACCTGAGCATTCAGCTTACGATGTTCTACGCTCCACCTTCCCTGCAGGAACCGTCAGTGGCTCGCCAAAGATTCGCGCAATGCAAATTATCAATTCTCTTGAGAAGAATAAAAGATGCTCTTACTCGGGAGCGATTGGGTACTTCGGGTATGACGGTAATCATGATTCATGCATCGCCCTCAGAACTTGCCTCCTAAAGGATAACAAAGCGTATGTACAAGCAGGCGCTGGTGTAGTAGCAGACAGCGATCCAACCTATGAATACGAGGAGACCTGTAATAAAGCCAAAGCGGTACTAAGCGCTGTGGCTCTCGCCAAAGAACTGTAAAAGCCCCTTCCCACACTCTATCCACTCCTACACCTTTCGGGCGAATACACTTAAGGAGTGGATAGCAAAACCCTAAAAAGAGATTGCTTTGGGGGAAACTTCCTCAACCATAGGGCTGATGCAAAACACCTTCGCCGACACCCTTACTGATGTCACCCAAAAGGCTCCTAAGGACTTTCTTCTCAACCCTCAGGGAGTAAATTTATTACAAAAAACCTCTCAGCACCCCGAGCCCTGTTCTCATCCAAACGTCACAAGGATAGAGCTACCTTATCTCGATTTCTCCGTCAATGTATGGCTCTGCCAGACACCTAAACATCAGATTCTCATTGATACCGGAGGCCCAAACAGCACATTGCTTCAGCAAATCCCACCTCAGACATCTCGCCCCTTATACTACCTCCTCACGCATGAGCACCCAGATCACATTGGAGGTCTAGAAGACTTACGAGCCAACCACCCTTCTCTTACGCTCTATCCCTATGTAGACTTTGTTCCCATACTAACACCTGGGCATTGTGAAAAGCATGTGAGTTACTATCACCCTAGCCTTGAAATCTGCTTTTGTGGGGACGCTCTCTTTGCGGGTTCGATGGGGAGAGCGAATTTTGATTATGCAGAAAGCATCTTAAGCCTTCACCGTCTCTTAGATCTCCCAGAGCAAACAATCCTCTTCCCAGGTCACGGCCCTGCGAGCACTGTCAAATGGGAAAAAGAATTTAACTGCTTTTACACCGTATGACGCCCCACCAAGTCTGCATAAGATAATCCCGAGCCTCCAAACAAATCCAATGCGCTCCCGACCGTAAAATGAATGGTTCCTGCACTAAGTTTCTGGATCTTATCAACCTCTTGCATTGAGACAATTCCGCCCGCATATGTTACAGGAGTATTGACATGAGATTGGCTCCAGTAACCTAGCAGAGTGACCAACTCTTCATCCATTCCTCCACACAACCCTTCGACATCAGCAGCGTGAATCAAAAACTCATCGCAATACTGGCTCAGATAAGTCAAACTCTCAGGAGTCACATCCAAATTTGTCGGAGTCTGCCAACGATTCATCGCAACTGTCCACCCCTCTCCAGACCTTTTGCAACTCAAGTCCAACACCACTCGATCTGAGCCAACTTCGGCACTGAGAGCAGCCAACTCATCCTCTAAAAAACGCCCATCTTTATCAAACACAGACGAGGTTACAATCACATGACTCGCTCCTGCCTCTAACCACTCCGAGGCATTAGTACGATTCATTCCACCTCCAATCTGTAATCCTCCACGCCAAGCAGCCAATGCCTCACGAGCAGCTTCTTCATTACCTGGGCCAAGCTTAATCACATGGCCACCGGTGAGACCATCCGTTTGAAACAATTCTGCGTAACTCTTTGGTGAACGATCACTTACAAAGTTTTCTTTAGGTCCAGCTCCATTGTCCGTTAAAGATCCCCCAACAATCTGCTTTACCACCCCGTCATGTAAATCAATACATGGTCTAAATCTACTAAGTTTCATGAAAGGCAGTCTTTGCCGAAACATCTGGTCAATACCAAGTGAGAAATTCATTTTTCTACACATGCCCCTCTGAAGA
>CAYUKP010000180.1:2749-4102 GCA_964445335.1 uncultured Verrucomicrobiales bacterium | reverse complement strand
CAATTATGCGAAGTGGTCTGAGCTCTCATTCCTCAAGCTAGAGGAACAAAAGGACGTTCCTGTTGCTCAAACTCAAGCTCCAGCACCTCAAGTAGCTGCAAGCAACGCTGTATTTGAGGAAGTCATTCAGACCTTTGATAAGTCCAACCCCTTCCCTGCGGAAGTTTTAGCAAACATCAATCTTAACGGCACAGGGTCATCTAAAGAAACCCTCCACCTAGAGCTTTGCCTCGAAGGCTCAGGTCTGACGTATGAAGTCGGCGACGCACTCGCTGTCATTCCTGAAAACGCAGCCGATGTTGTCAAAGACTTCATTGACGCGACTCAGCTAAAGGGTGCTGAAGAAGTGGAACTCAAAAACATCGGCAAAGTTGACTTACTCACAGCCCTGACAAAACACTTAGACATTACCGCCCTTTCCAGAAAGGTTATCAAAGGGTACCAGGAGCTCACAAACTCAGCAGTATTAGCAGAGATTTTAGATGAGAAGAATAAACCTGAATTCAAAGACTTCTTAAATGGCAGACAAATCGTAGACCTTCTCAAGATGGCTCCATATGAGGGATCGGCTCAAGACCTAGTCAACATTCTCAGAAAGCTTCCTCCACGTCTCTACTCTATCGCTAGTAGCATCAAGGCTCACGAAAACGAAGTACACCTTACCGTAGCTGCAGTCCGCTATGAAGCCTATGGCATGAAGCGCAAAGGCGTCGCATCCACATACATTGCGGATGACTGCAAGCCAGGAAGCAAAGTATTGGTTTACGTCCACAAGAACAAGAACTTCAGATTACCTGAAGACTCTAACACACCGATCATCATGGTTGGACCTGGGACTGGGGTCGCTCCATTTAGAGCATTTATCGAGGAAAGGGCGGAAACAGAAGCCAAAGGCGAATCATGGCTCTTCTTTGGAGATCAGCGTTATAGCTACGACTTCCTCTATCAGCTTGAATGGCAAGACCACCTCAAAGACGGCAGCTTGACTAAGCTAGATGTTGCCTTCTCCAGAGATCAAAAGCAAAAGGTCTATGTCCAACACCGCATGTTGGAGAATGCCGCGGAACTATGGGAGTGGCTCGCAAACAAAAACGCTTCCTTCTACGTCTGTGGAGATGCGGAACGTATGGCAGGAGATGTACACAATGCCCTCCTCTCAATCGCCCAAACCGAAGGCAAGCTTTCAGAAGAGGAAGCTGAAGAATTCCTCAAAGGACTCAAAAAGCAAAAGCGTTACCAACGTGACGTCTATTAATCCCTTTATTTTATAATTTTACACAAAGATAACAGAATGTCAGACGAACCTAAATTACACCCGAACGAAGGGATCAAAACGAGATCTAATTACCTTCG
>CAYUKP010000180.1:0-2649 GCA_964445335.1 uncultured Verrucomicrobiales bacterium | reverse complement strand
AACCCATTCCAGTCACAAGTGCATGCAGATGTCCTCAAGCTCTCACAAGACATCTCTGACCACTTGACGCCTTCCACAAAGGCTTATCACGAAATCTGGTTGGATGGAGAAAAGGTTGTGTCTTCTGAGGAAGATCATGAGCCGATCTATGGTAAGACCTACCTGCCTCGTAAATTCAAGATCGCCGTTGCTGTCCCTCCATCAAATGATGTCGACATCCACGCAAATGACCTTTCCTTTATCGCAATTGTTGAGGACGAGAAGATCGTCGGATACAACATCGCTGTCGGTGGCGGAATGGGGATGACACATGGCGCAGAGTCTACCTTCCCTAGACTAGCAGACATCATCGGCTTCTGTACTCCAGAACAAGCAGTTGAAGTAGCAGAGAAGGTGGTCTTAGTCCAAAGGGATTACGGAAACCGTGTCGAGAGAAAGAACGCTCGTCTAAAGTATACAATCGAGGATCGTAGTGCAGAGTGGTTCCTTGGTGAACTCAACAGATACTTAGGCTATGACCTACAGCCTGTCCGTGAATACAGCTTTGAAACCAATGGCGATCGCTTTGGTTGGGTCTACGGTGCAGACGGCAGAAGCCACTTCACCCTCTTTGTCCAAGGTGGTCGTGTCTTAGACACTCCTGAATATAAGCTCATGACCGCTCTACGTGAGATTGCACAAATCCATGATGGAGACTTCAGACTAACCGCAAACCAAAACCTCATCATCGCGAACATCTCAAGCTGGACACGAGCGGAGATTGAGCGCCTCATTACAAAGTATGGCTTAGACCAAGCAGGTAAGGAGTCCGGTCTACGTCGCAACTCCATTGCATGTGTTGCCCTCCCAACCTGCTCTCTCGCCCTTACTGAGGCCGAGCGCTATCTCCCGACTGTTATTACAGAACTTGAAGAGGTGCTCGAAGAATGTGGGATCAAACACAATGACATTGTCATTAGAATGACAGGATGTCCAAATGGTTGTGGTCGACCATTCTTAGCAGAAATCGGATTCGTTGGACGTGCTCCAGGCAAATACAATGTCTACCTTGGTGGAGGCTTTGCGGGAGACCGTCTCAGCAAGCTCTACCGTGAAGCACATCCAGAGAATGAGCTCGTCTCTCTATTGAAGCCTATCATCAAGGATTATGCACACAATAGAGAAGAAAACGAATCGTTCGGGGACTTTGTCATTCGAGCGGGTTATGTAGAAGCCACGAAGAATGGGCCAGATTTCCATCTCAACATCAAGCCTGAGGCGTATTCTTCCTAAACCTACCCTTTCTAGACCCCAAATTTTGAAAAATGCTGACTTCACTTACACCGTCTGACGTAGAAACCCTTAATCAAGAGTTATCAGGGCTCAATGCTGGACAGAGAGTTGCCAAACTTTATGAGGAATTTGGAGAAAAGGTCGTAGCTTCCACCAGCTTTGGTCTGCAAGCCTCGGTCATGCTCCAATTGATCGCAGAGCATGCGCCCAAGGTTCCGGTTGTCTTTGTAGATACAGGATACAACTTCCCTGAAACCTATAAGTACATCGACTCCTTGCTAGGAATGTTAGACCTTAACGTCAAGTTTTACGCTCCTCAATTCACCGCGGCTCAGCAAGAAGCACGATGGGGTAAGCGATGGGAACTGGGAGAAGAAGAAATGCAAAAGTATGCAATCCTAAACAAAGTCGAACCAATGAATCGAGCCATTACTGAGCTCAATGCAGAGGTTTGGTTGAGTGGACTGCGTCGGAGCCAATCTAGCACACGAGCCAACAGAGACTTTACCGAACAACAGGGGAACATTCTGAAGGCTTACCCTATCCTAGATTGGCCTGACGCACAGGTAGAACACTTTATGCTCAAAAACTCTCTTCCCTCACACCCTCTCGCTAGCAAAGGCTACGTCACCATGGGGGACTGGCATTCCACTCGTCCAATGACAGACGGGGTGTCTGCCGAAGAAACCCGATTCGGAGGCAACAAATATGAATGCGGCCTTCATATCGAAACTAATGATTCGGATTATCAAATTTAATTAAGCCTTCTAATTTACTTATAATCCCAAAGCGAAATCCTAAAAAATTTCGCTTTTTTTGTATACTATTTGTTTGTGTTTACAATGAAGCGCTAATAAACATTAACTCTTAGATACCATATCACTTGTTATGATTCCAAAGTTTAAACGCACAATTCATAAATTCTCACCAGAAGAATTAGGCTTGGTCGATAAGACTTTGGAACAAGAGGAGAAGTTCACAGGTAATCGTTTCTCACGTACCTATACTGCGGCTGAACTAGGTTTAGAAGACCATCTCCCTAAATCATCTCGCAAAAAAGCCAATCTTCCTAAAAACGACTCCTCAGCACCCAAAAAAGAACCTCAGGAGAAAGCAAAGAAGAAACGTACCTTCACGGCCGCTGAACTAGGGCTGGAGGAACATACAGGCGACCGAGCCAAGAAACCTCAGAGCAAGGCAAAGAAAAAGCGCACCTTTACCGCCGCTGAACTAGGGCTAGAGGAACATACAGGCGAGCAAGCTAAGAAACCTCAAGGCAAGGCAAAGAAGAAACGCACCTTTACCGCTGCTGAGCTAGGTCTAGAGGAACATACAGGCGAGCAAGCTAAGAAACCTCAAGGCAAGGCAAAGAAAAAG
>CAYUKP010000179.1:0-4149 GCA_964445335.1 uncultured Verrucomicrobiales bacterium | reverse complement strand
GGGCTCGCCTGGAAAGCGAGTGTGCCCGCAAGGGTACCGAGGGTTCGAATCCCTCACTGTCCGCCATTTTTCCTTTCTCCCCTTTATTTATCTACGTTCCTTGTAGTATAAGGCCTCACATGTGTAACAGTGTTACACATTGCTGTTACACAACACTCGATCACTATGCCTAGAGAGACTCAACTCGTCAGGCGTGACGCAGCCTTTACCTCTTCATCTCTCTTCTCTCGCTGCTGCGATTCAGTTAATGAATGCTATCAAACGTCTCTAAACGCACAAAACATGTTCTAAGGAACTCATTAATTAATAAATAATGCGTCAAATACGCAATTACAGTAATTTGCTATTGACCAAGTAATTAGTATAACGTCAAAAACTAATAATCGTAAATAACGACAAATAAACATTATGTATCGCCAACGCATCAGAGAATTTTTGACCGCATTCACCGCTCTACTTTCTCCTCTCACTGCACGACCTCGTCCTCCTCAACGCAATTCTTGGCACCTCTCTCCTCGAGTTCCCTCTACAGACATTCCCACGTTATACCGCCCGCTCCTTAAGGCTAGCCAACAAAACCGACCCATCGAGATCACCTATCTCGCAGGTTCCTCTCCAGAGAGCCCCCGTACCATCATCCCAGCGAACATCTTCACCGTTATCGGCTACCCGTACACCTACCTCGCCGCCTTCTGCCTCAACCGCCAAGCCCATCGAACGTTCCGCCTCGATAAGATTCACCTCTCTAGCATGAATGAACACCAAGCTCTCACCGAATACACCTTCATTCTCACTCAAGCAGAATTTGATGCCCTCCCCGTCAATAATGATGAATTCTACGACATTGAAACCATCTACGACCCTATTCCCGAACCACGCCATGAAAACAAACTCCTCCTCGTCCTCGCTGACATCCACTGGGAGAGCTATATGAACCCATACCCAGTCTACAAAATCATCTCTAAGTACGACCTCGATGATCCCCAAATCTATGATGACCGTGAGCGCCTCACCAATAATCGAGACTACTTCCGCACCTGTGTCCACTGCCAACAACTGTTCCAACTAGGACACATGGATACCGATTTGAACTGCTGCCACTCCTGCGCCTCTCGATATCATAACGTTGTATTCTAATACTATCTATCGAATGAGCAATAGCACCTCTCAAACCAATTAATACAACCCGCACGTTAAATTAACTTTCCAATCAAAATATTTCTTATAATAAAAATATCAAGCGCACTATGAAGAGACGACTACGTAAAAAATTACACAAAAACGAATTCGCAGAATACGGCTACCCCATTAGCTTTCTCCTGCCCTCAGAAGAGACCTTTTACGATGTCTTTGATTTCATACTAGATCACATAAGACCAGATCTCCCTATCAGTTTAGGGGGCGGCGCTACAGTAGAGCAGCACGCTACACCCTGCTTTTTTCTTGTTATAGAGACCTCTTCTCATCCCTTGGGGCTCTACCAACAACATCTCGAAACTCTAATAGACTCCCTCACTCAGCATTACCCAGAGCTACGTCCACGCCTCTCTAACAAATTCGACCTCTACTACTCCACTCCCTCCCCAGTATTTCCTGTATAACTCCCGACATTCTACTTCTCGATAAGATGAAACTATGAACGACCACAAAGCAATAGCACATGTCAGAGAGAAGGATCAAAAGATCCAGCACCTTGAGACACACCTTATGGAAGTAGCGGCACTCTCCGCTATTTTTGCAGGCAAAGTAGGGTTACCTTACTGTGGAAGATTGCTGGGCTTACTACACGATCTCGGAAAATACTCTGAGGCATTCCAGGTATATATCCAAGAAGTTACAGGCTTATTGGGGGAACATTGTATCGAAACTGGCATAGCCAAACGTGGAACGATAGATCACGCAACTTCTGGAGCTCAGATCATCTGGGACGCTGTAGATAAGCATCAGCTACCAAAGGTCGTAGCTCAGGTTCTCTCCGTAGTAGTAATGTCTCATCACAGCACGACGGGGATGAAGGATTTTATGGATCTGAACGGCAAGTCCCCATTTCTGAATCGTCTGGACTGGAAGGAAGATCGAACTCATAAGAAAGAGGCGTGGGAGAAGTGTGCGCCTCATCTCAAAGAGGAGATTGAAGCAATTCTGTCGTCAGGAGAGTTAACCTTGGAGTTACAGAAGGCTATGGTGCGCATCAGAAATGGCTTCAAGAATCCAACCACTGAGAGAAATGCCCTAGCCTTACTGACTCGCTTTCTCTTCAGTTGCCTACTAGATGCAGACAGGGTCAATACGATTGACTTCGAGAGTCCCCAATCGGCTTCATTTCGCAACCTCTTTGCAGATGTGAATTGGCAGGGCTTAACGCTGAATTACGAAAAGCATATTGAGAAATTCGTGCCGGATACTCAACTCAATAAAGCAAGAATGGAAATATCAAATTCTTGCCGTCAAATGGCTGCATCGGATGGGAGAATCTTTCGGTTACGCATCCCTACTGGTGGTGGCAAAACTTTAGCAAGCCTTCGGTTCGCGCTTCATCGTGCAATGAATGAGAAGACGCACAAAGTAGACCGAATCATTTACGTCGTCCCCTTTACCTCGATCTTAGACCAAAATGCTAGGGAGGTGAGTGAGATCTTAGGCGAAGCGAATGTATTAGAGCACCATTCCAATATTTCACCCGAAAAAGACACGTGGAGGACTAAAGTGCTCTCAGAGAACTGGGATGCGCCGATCGTCTTCACGACAACGGTGCAATTCTTAAACTCCCTTTATGCTGGGGGGACGAAAACCGCCAGACGTATGCACCAGCTGTCTAATGCGATTATCATTTTCGATGAGGTGCAGGCCTTACCAATTAAAACCCTCCACCTCTTTAATAATGCGGTAAACTTCCTCAAATGCCTCGATACTACGACTTCGGTCTTATGCACCGCCACCATGCCTTTATTACATAAGCTTGATGAGGCATACGGAGCATTGAATGACGAAGAGATTATTGAGATTGTCCCGAATATTGACCAGTATGCCAGTTGCTTTCAGCGAACCTTTATTCACAACATGCTCCGCCCCCTAGGCTGGACATATTCGGAGGTGTATCAGTTTGGTCGGGAGCAACAATCCACCCACGGGAGCCTCCTAATCATCTGCAATAAGAAAGAATCCGTGCAGATGCTCTATGAGCTGTTTAATGAGCAAAACGAAGTACCTGTCATCCTCCTATCTACCGATATGTGTCCAGCACACCGAAAAGAGCGCATAGATAAGATTCGATTATCATTAAAAGAAGGCCAGCCTCTCATATGTATTAGCACCCAACTCATTGAAGCAGGAGTCGATTTAGACTTCCGTTGCGTTATTCGATCCTTAGCTGGGTTAGACTCGATTGCTCAAGCCGCGGGGCGCTGCAATCGCCATGGGAAAAGAGAGAATGGAGATGTTTACGTCTTAAACTTTAGTGAAGAGCGGATTCCGGCTGTTCTGAACGAAATAAAAGTGGCGCAAGATGTCACAAGAACGCGCGTTCTCGCTCAACATAAAGGTGAAGATCTGACTGCTACCCCAGCCCTAGAGACTTATTACGAGCACTATTATTACCAGCGTAAGAACCTCATGACTTACCCCGTTAAGGACACGTCTATAATCGACCTACTAGGAGAAAACATAGCAGGCAAAACCGTTGTGAGTGAACTTATCACCCCAGAAACCCAAGAGAGTTATAGTGGGATTCTCGGGCTGAAGCTACATCACGCTTATACAACAGCGTGTGAACATTTCCGTGTAATCGATGCTCCGACATCTAGCGTCATTGTGCCTTACGTCTCCGATAAATATAATGGAGCCGAGTTGATTGGGAAACTGAGTGCATCATTTACCAATGACGAAGTCCCGCTTAAAAGCCAAATCAAGCTCATCAAGCAGGCGCAACAATATTCGGTGAATCTCTTTCCTCACAAATTTAAAAAGCTCCAAGAACTGGGCGCGATTAAAGAAATTCACGAAGGCGAAGGCATCTTTCACCTTGATGAACGGTATTATCACTCAGATCTAGGAGTGACCGATGAACCTAGCTCAAAACTGAACACGTTAATCACATGAACAATGAAAAATATCACAATTCTCTAACCTATCGGGTCTGGGGAAAATACG
>CAYUKP010000178.1:0-4307 GCA_964445335.1 uncultured Verrucomicrobiales bacterium | reverse complement strand
GGAGTGACTTGCATGGAGCCACTGACGCCTAGATCTTCCGCACATTGGGTGAGATATATTGCTTCAGATGTCGCATTAGATCCCGTACCTGCGATGACTTCAATTCGACCATTAGCATGCTTTACAGCGAGTTTAATTAATTCAATATGTTCAGCTTTGCTTAAAGTCGGAGATTCACCAGTAGTTCCTCCTGGTACAATTCCATTCACTCCAGCTTTGATTTGCTCATCAATAAGATTACAAAAAACTTCCTCATCAATTTTACCATCTCTAAATGGAGTTATGATCGCAGTGTATAAACCTGTGTGCATGGAACTAGTAAGTCAGTAGATATCACTTAGTGCAATCTAAAATCTTTCAATTACGTTGAAGATTGTGTAATGAGAAAATAAAAAATGGTTTAGAAAGCGTGAAGCTTCTAAACCATTACAAAGATTATGGATTGGTCCAATTACTTTATTTACCAAAGAATTTTTTAGCCTTTTCTAGGAAGGATCCTGAGAGAGGGGCGTTTTCCTCTCCTATGGACTCAGCAAATAGCGTTAACTTTTCTTTCTGGGATGTATTAAGTTTGGTTGGCACTTCTACTCTAACTTCCACAAGCAGATCTCCTTTTCTTCCTGTCTGGAGGTTTTGAATACCTTTATCTCTCAGCCTAAATAACGTGCCACCTTGTGTTCCTGCGGGTATTTTAATGGAGGCTTTACCATCCAGAGTTGGGACAGCAATTTCTCCTCCTAATGTACATACAGGAAAGGAGACAGGGACTTCACACTGCAAGGTGTCTCCATCTCGTTCAAAAACATCATGAGGTAAAATGTTTAAGAAAACATAAAGGTCTCCGCTAGGTCCGTCCATCATTCCTGAGTCACCATTACCAGAAGATCTTAAACGGGTTCCATCATTTACACCTGCAGGAATACGTATTTTTATGCGGTCTAACTTCTGTTCACGTCCTGAGCCTTCACATACTTCACATGGATCGGATATAGTGTATCCTGAGCCGTCACATGTAGGGCAGTTGGTTTGCTGAATGAAAATACCAGCCTGACGCGTAACTACTCCTTGACCTCCGCAGGTAGAGCATACTTTTTTGCCACCGCCACTTTTAGAGCCAGAGCCTGAACATTTAGAACACGTATTAAACTTTTCTATTTCCAACTCCTTTTCGACTCCTTTAGCAGCTTCTTCTAGAGTGATATCCAAGTCGTATCTTAGATCACTACCTCGTTGAGCTTTGGGTTTTGAGCGTCCGCCACCACCAAAAAGGTCTTCAAAGCCACCTCCGCCACCACCAAAAGCGCCACCAAATACTTGTGAGAAGATGTCCATAGGATCCACGCCTCCAGCGGAACCTCTTCCTCCCATTCCCCCTTCGAAAGCAGAATGTCCGTATCTATCATATGCAGCTCTCTTATCCTCGTTACTTAGAATTTCATAAGCGCTTCCGATTTCTTTAAATTTATCTTCGGCAGTTGGGTCGTCTGGGTTTTTATCGGGATGGTATTTTACCGCAAGTTTGCGGTAAGCTTTTTTAATTTCTGAAGCAGAGGCTGATTTGCTAACCCCTAATAATTCATATAAGTCTTTTTTCATGAAGGTGATTTAGGGTTATTCGCTTTCCTTATTAGATTCTTCTTCCTTGGGTGGTGTTGCAACTACTACATTAGCAGCCCTAAGAAGTTGTCCATGAAGGGTATATCCTAATCTTACGGTTTTGATAATAGTGCCTTCAGGGTGTTCTGTTGTTTCTTCCTGAGATATCGCTTCATGTAGGTTATGGTCAAAAGCTTCCCCTGTAGGATCATGCATTTCTACATTATTGTTTGAGAGAAACTCGTCTAACTGAGTCTTTACCATTTTCATGCCTAGATAAATCATCGATGATTCATCGGAAGCAGCGGCCTCAAGACCCATCTTAAAATTATCCAAGACAGGAAGTAATTCGCCAAGTAAACCTTTGTTTCCATATTTGCGAGCTTCTGTCAGATCTCTGGCTACTCTTTTTCGGTAATTTTCTAATTCAGCTGCAGTTCTAATAGCCTGATCTTTCCATTTAGCTAATTCAATCTCTAGTTCCTCTTCTTGAGTCAAAGGCTTCTCTTCAGGAGTTGACACTTGAGATTCTTCTTCACAAGTATTCTCAGGGGTTTCTGTTGCTTCTAAGTCGGTATCGGAAGTAGACATATAAAGTATATAAAATTATAACTTTAGAAAGTTGCAATACTTCCTGTAGAAGCAAGAAAAAAGTTTGTAAAACACTATAATTTCTTGATTACTACTAAGGTAATGTCATCGGCTTGCCGGGCGTTACCAACAAAAGATGCAATGTCATCAAGGATTTCAGACCCTATAATTTTGGCGTTTGAATTAGCGTGCTTTAGTAAAATAGCTTCTAACTTTTCTGTACCGTATTCAGAATGCTCAGTATTTATCGCTTCAATAATGCCATCTGTATATAAAAACAAAAAATCACCAGAATCCATTGTTAATTCAATCTCTTTTAAGACTTTGTCAAAAAGATTGCCTTTATCAATACCTACAGCTAACCCGGGAGGTTTTAATTTGTGTAGGGTATCGCTAGACTTTTTGTAGTGATAAGGAGGATTGTGACCTGCTCTAGCTACTTTAACCAAGTTACTATCCTGGGAAAAATGACAATAGACTGCACTAATAAACATATCTTCCCTGACGTCAGAATATATGAGTTTATTAAGAAGGGAGAGGCTTTGAGCTGGAGATTCGCTTGAGGTAGATAGAGTTTTTAACGTGCTTCGAAAGGTTGCCATCGTTATGCCAGCAGGCACGCCTTTCCCGGAAACATCTGCAATTACAATACCTGTTTGTGTCGGGCAAACTTGATGATAATCAAAGTAATCGCCACTAACCATTTGCGCTGGGATATTTTTTCCGTAAATGTCAAAACCTGTGATTTTAGGTGAAGTTTTAGGGATTAGAACTCGTTGAACTTCTTGAGCTGTTCTGATTTCCCTTTCGAGGCGGTTTTTTTCGGCCAATTGAGAATGGTTGCCAAATGTACCTATAGCGAAAGCCGATTGCTCAGTGATGGAATGAAATACCAAAAGATTATCGTTGGTAAAGGTTGGTTGGTTGGTGTCTCTAGTAACTGCGAGAACTCCAATCTTCTTACCAAGATATGTTAGTGGGGCTATCATAGCAGAGTTACTTGTTCGTAACTTTTCTAGGGGCGTAACGGCGTTTGAGGAATAAACAGATAGATCTGTAATAAGTTTTGGGGTATTGTCGCTTAGGGTCTTCTCTAAAATATTGGTGTTTTTACTATTAACCTTTGCTTTATATGAATCGTATGGTGATTCTGTCAGAGGTGCGCAATTTTCTGTGATAAATGCAGGCTCTAGCATTTGATCTGCTTCACTTTTTAAGTAAATAGCTGAACCCGACGCATTAGTAATAGAGCAAACAGCATCGGCAATAGTTTGGTAGACTTCTTTGTGCTCTTTTTCCTGCGTGACTGCTAATCGTAAAGTACTTAAGAAGCGATGCATCTGATATTCGTTTTCTACTAATTTAGATTTTTGCTCATGTGAAAAATTTAACTTTCTCTTGGTGTGAGTCAAAGAAATGAAAACAAAGACTAAAGCCAAGATTGAAAGAAAAAAAGAAAGATAAATTATGAGGTTTATATATGTCAAACGCTGTAATGTGTGAAGAATTTCTAAATTATAACTCGTCTTTTGAAATCTTTATAACATCTGCGAATTTTTCTTTATTGGTGGTGCTAAGAGAACCAAGTGTAGAGTGAGTCTCAAATATTAACTGACTATTTGGAGAGGATGCTTTATCTGAGTCCCAGATCTGCAGTTTGTTGACTACCTTCTCTTCAAGGGTAGTCCAAGGAATACTTGGATTATTAATATCTACTATACAATCTAAGCCTAATTCTTCTAGAGAAGAACGGTTTTTCTTCTCTACATTACAAAGATAAAATAAAGACTTAGGGGTATTATTTATTTTTATGGCTAGCCCCGCAATCATCCCCATAAATGTAGAGTCCATACTGCAACAATTTTTTAAATCCAATACGATTGCAGAAGGGGTATCTGTTAGTTGTGGGAGTTCTCCCGAATTATCACAATTTTTGAACAAAGAATCCGTGAAGTCTTTTAGTGTTGGGGAGATGAAAACGTTACCTTTTCCATTCACCTGTATCCAAAAATAGTTTTCTAAGGTTGCTACATAAATTGATGCGGAATTACTCACTGTTTGACTAAAGATTGATATTAATCATAATATATACAAAGAATAGTTACGAAATACAATAATAA
>CAYUKP010000177.1:2024-4390 GCA_964445335.1 uncultured Verrucomicrobiales bacterium | reverse complement strand
TTAAGGCTTACGGTATTTCCAGTTTCCGTAGGAGAGAACATCTACGCGAACTTTGGTGATACCACGATTATAGAACCCGAGGCGCTTGGCTGATCCGACGGTAACGTCAATAATGCGGCCTTTAACATAAGGTCCACGGTCGGTAATCGTGAGGATTTCAGACTTTCCATTGAAGAGGCTCGTGACTCGAACCTTGGTGCCTAAAGGGAGAGTCTTATGAGCTGCTGTGTAGGCATTGTTGCGAAGGGGGCGTCCACTAGCGGTAGCGGTAGAACGGTTGTTGGTGCGAATGCTATACCAAGAAGCTATTCCGGTGGTACTGGAGAGGGATTTCTTCTTAGCGTCCGCTCTTTTTTTGGCAGCAGCTTTCTTGGCGGCTAATGCCTTTTTTTTAGCTGCTTCTATTTTGGCCAATCTTGCTTTTTCGGCTTTGGCCTTGGCTTCCGCTTCTGCCTTGAGAGCGGCTTTTTTGGCTTTAGAGGTGAACGGCATTTGGACTGGTAGTCCTACCCCGTCAGACATGGTTTCGCATGATGGGATAATGAGGCAGATTAATAAAACTATTTTGTAAATTTGCATGGATTTTATATTAAACATGAATTTTTGTGCGGTGCAAGGTGTTATAATGCGATTGCTCCTATAACCGCGAATAATGAACCAGAAATTACCCCAGGAATGAGCGCATATGGGAGTTGCGTTTTTACATGATTGTAAGGAGTGCATTCGGTAGCTACCGCGCATACAATCGTCGTATCACTATAAGGGCTGCAATGATCTCCAAAGACAGCGCCACTAAAAATGGCTCCCGTGAGCAGAGGAAGAGCCTGCATAAATACAGGGTCTGGTAGTTCACCAAGTGCTCCGAATACTAGAGGGAATAGTAAGGCCATTGTTCCCCATGAGGTGCCCGTGGTGAAGGATAGGAGGCATCCGAAGGAGAATACTATCAGGGGCGCAAACTTTAAGGGGAATGATTCGCCTAGAAATTGACTGAGTAACATGCCTAATCCGAGGTCTTTGAGAACAGCGCTAAAAAGCCATGCGCTTAAAAGGACCGTGAGAGGGATGAGCATTTGTTTAATACCCTTCAGGAGCGATTTGGTGCGCTCGGCTACTGTGAGGCGTGACGAAAGTATAAAGAGGATTAGATTACTGATGAAACCTGTGATGATAAAGACGGTGGGGCCACTATCTCCCCCGAGTGCTATGCCGAGTTTTTGTCCAGTAATGGGGAGTTTTTCATCGATTTCCATTAGATAGTAAATCACGGGTATGCTGAGGAGCAGGGAGAGGATTGAGATGACGGGAGGGAAGATGGAGCGTTGTTGAGTGTCTACATGGTTGACGTTTGGCTCATAAGGGAGAGGAGTGGCCTTAGCCATGGGGCCGAAGTCCTTGGTAGCAACAGTAAAGATCATAAAGGCCACACAGGAGATACAATAGAAATTGCACGGAATAGAACGTAAGAAGCAGGTGTAAGGGGATGCGTCGATGCCTCGCTCCATGAGGACGACTCCTATTAAGGCGAGCTGCATCGCAATCCATGAAGAGATAGGGGCTAAGCATGCAACGGCTGAGCTTGTTGTGTCGGCTATATAGGCAATTTTTTCACGAGGAATTTTGAGGCGGTCTGCCATCGGGGCGCCAATTTTCCCAATGAGTAAGCAATTCGCTAACCCGTCAAAGAAGCACATAAGGCCTAGGCTCATCACACGTATTTGAAATGCCTTAGGAGTAAGCGTCTTGCGGAAGAGTTGCTCTAACCCTCCCCCACGTTGGAGTAAGGAAGCAAACCCTCCAAGTAAGGAGGTGAAAATCAGAGTCGAATAGTGCCAAGGATTACTGATGGTTTCTTGAATAGTGGTCGTTAGGTATGCGAAAGGGTGGTGGTTAGTATTGTGGTAAAGATAAAGGAACGACCCTAGACTGAAGCCGCTGAGTAAACCTAAGGTGGCACGCCTGGTGCAGAGGATGACAAGGAGAGAAAGGATAACAGGGGCAATGGCACACCCTATTGATGAGTTAGTCATTCCTATAAATTAACATTAAGAGCAGAAATTGGCTATTTAAACTTGGTGTCAATACGTCATATGATATGTTTTTTGCATTCACCAAAAGTGATTTCATCCTATGTTAAAAATTGCCTTACTCTTTTTTACGACCTTTACAGCGTTTGCTCTGGAGGATCGAGAGGAACGTCTCATTTCTGAAAACCCAAGTTTGATTAGTGGCGTAGGTGCACCTGAGGTCAACGATTTGATGTCCCAAGTAGGGCGCGCTGTGATTACGGAGGCAGAAAAGGCTAAGATTCAGGCGGAGAAGGATCGGTTAGCCAAAATGGCAAAGGAAGACCGGGAGCGAGAAGA
>CAYUKP010000177.1:0-1924 GCA_964445335.1 uncultured Verrucomicrobiales bacterium | reverse complement strand
TTTAAGGTTCTGCAACCAACTCTGATCGAAGAGAATAAAAACGGTGGGTATTCCAAGGAGTCGAAGCAAAAGCTAGATGATATGATCTGGCAGATGGAGCAGATTAAGAAAGATTTCTTTGAGAAAGTCGAAGGAGTCAATGAGTTCCCGGTGAGTGCAACGACTCAATTTCATAGTGCGTATAAGAACTTGAAGAGGGTGCGTAGAGGAGATTTAGGTCGTAAGAATTTGGTGTTACAACGTGTTCACATTTATCTGATTAATGGATACTCCTATGCAATGGCTTGGGGGAGAGACGGATTTGTGACCCCTAAACCTAAATAGAATATAATATGATAGTATTGCTCTCTCGTCAGCCCGAACTCTATAGTACTCGATGGTTAAGAGTCTCTGGGGAAAAGTTAGGATATAAGGTTGTAGTCTTAAACGTCTTAGACCTAGAGGTTAAGGTTGGACAGGGGGTATACTTTCATGGGGAGCAGGTAGAGCCGACTTGTGTGATCCCCAGATTATCTCCCAATCTCCTCCTCTCAGGAGGAGCTGTACTGAGAGAATGGCGTCGTGAAGGGGTAAAAATCTTGAATCAGCCTGAAAGCCTAGAAATAGCTAATAACCAACTGACGACTCTTCAGAGGTTGGCAGAGCACGGATTACCTATCCCTCCTACGTCATTTTGTAGCCAGCCGAGTTCACGTGACACCTTTGACTCCATACTGGATGAGTTTCCTAAGGTGGTGAAGCTATTACATGGAAGCCAAGGAAAAGGAGTGAATTTGGTAAAGGAAAGAGGAACTGCACAAGCTTTGCTTACGACCTTGGAGACTTTACAATCTAGTGGGATTACACAGAAGTTTTATACAGAAGCCAGTGGTGTAGACCAACGCCTTGTCGTGCTTAAGGGGCGTGTTGTGGGAGCCATCGAACGCACGGCGCAATCTGGAGACTTTCGCGCTAATTTACATCAAGGTGCAGAGGTTAAGGTATACACCCCCACAGATGAAGAGCAACGTTTGGCGATCGCTGCAGTGCAAGCCGTAGGGTTGGACTTCGCAGGGGTGGATTTGATTAAAACGGATCAGGGATCGATGATTTTAGAAGTAAACGGGTCTCCAGGTTTAGAGGGAGTCGAGGCTGGTCATTTTGGTTCGATTGCAGAACAAGTCATTCAGGCGGTGAACGCATGATTTGGTGCCTTCATGGAAATATAGGGATGGTCTCCGACTGGGATGTTCTCAGTGCCTCGGGGAGTCCTCTGCGGGGGCAGGTCATTCGGAAGGTAGATTTGTGGCGTTATCAAGAATGTCGAGCGATAGGCCTTAAGGAGTTTGGTGAGGTATTTGCTTCAGAAGTGGCGGCCCAAGATAAGGAACCGATCTTGGTAGCGTATTCGATGGGGGCTCGTCTGGCCTTACAGGCTTTGCAAGCGGCGCCTAAATTATGGAAAGCAGCGGTATTGATGTCAGTGCACCCAGGGCTAGAGGATGACGGTCAGAAGGTTGCGAGACGTCAGAAGGATGCCGAGTGGAGTGCAATGGCGCTTCAGTCGGATTGGAAAGGGTTTCTTACCGCTTGGAATGCGCAAGCGGTTTTGGGCGAGCCTCCTGAAGGGCTAGGTGATAGACGACTATTACAGCCGAGGTCTCACGCGATTGCACGTGCGTTTTGTTCATGGTCATTAGGGGCTCAGCCTGATATGCGTTCGGCCTTGTCAGAGGTTGAGGCGCCGGTGAAGTTGATGACAGGGAGTCTAGATACAAAGTATTGTGCTTTGGCTGAGTCCTTTGTAGGAGAGTGTTTTTCTCATTACATGGTGTCAGATACTGGACACCGATTCCTGTGGGAGAATCCTGAGAAAACATTTCAGGGCTTAAAGGGGCTCGTTTAAAATACGTTCACGTAGGCCAGTTGGTGGGAGGTTGCATTG
>CAYUKP010000176.1:0-4408 GCA_964445335.1 uncultured Verrucomicrobiales bacterium | reverse complement strand
CGGTAAGGTAGCCCTAAAGGAGGTATCTCAAGTATATGATTCACGTACACAGCGGTTCGTCGCCTACGCAGAGCTCCAGGATCAATTAGACGAGTCTTTTTACGAAGCATTTATTCACGAGGCTTGGCTAGTCTCTCAGCTGAATCACCCGAATATTATTAAAATATATGAGGTCAATGTAAACCCTGAGAGTAAAAAGCCATTCTTCACAATGGATCTCAAGTCCAACAGAGACTATCGACACCTCGTTAATGAAGAAACCGACATTAGAGTAAGACTCTCCGCCTTTATGAGGATTTGCGACGCGATCGCATATGCTCATGCTCATAACACCATCCACCTCGACCTAAAGCCAGAGAATATCCAATGCGAACACTTCGGTGAACTTGTCGTCTGTGATTGGGGGCTCGGGCGACAACTCAATGAAGATGCAGACCTAGAGGTCTCTCACACCGTCTTCTCCGCCTTTGACACGCTCTATGGTAAAGTACGCGGCACCCCAGGTTACATGGCCCCCGAGCAAATTTCCCTCTCACAACCTAAAGATGAACGCACTGATATCTTCTCACTAGGGGCGCTGCTGTATTTCACGCTCTTTGCTACTCCCCCCTTCCCAGGCCAGCACGAGATCGCGATGAACAACACCCTTGCGGGAGAATGGAACCGTAATCACAAGCCTCTATACAAAGGACAAAGCGCACTCATCTCTATCTGTGACACGGCCATGCAAACCGATCCAGCATTACGTTACCAGTGCGTGACTGACCTGAAAGCAGATGTCGAAAGGTATTTAGCTGGATATACCGTCAGTGTGGAAAGAAAGTCCTGGCTCAAAGTAGGTCTCTTATTCCTCAAGAGGCACCGGAAGCTTGCAGCAGTAACCAGCCTCTCTCTACTCGCGATCTTGCTGATCTCCCTCTTATCTATGAGTCAGATTAACTCACGTGACCTCATCATTGATGATGCCAGAGAAAGCACCTACGCCCTCAATCAAAAAATGCTAGAATTGGATGCAGAATATGACCTCTTCGAGTCCACCGTTTCGAGCTCCAAAAACGACCTTGCCCAAAAACTGAATAAAGCAGGACAAATTGCTGTTTTAAATGCGATCACTACATCGCATACAGAAGCTGAAGGGAAAGAGTTTGCCCAAAACTTAGAAATCGCTAAATCTCTACTCAGTAAAGCCACCAACTTACAGACATCTCCTATCTCTGCTCAGTCCAGAGCTTATAGCTACTGGGTATTAGCACACTTTCTCACCTTGGACTTCTCCACTATCCTAACGAAGGAATGCCGCAGTGATTCACCAAGGGTACAGACCATGTACAAGTGCGCAGAGAAATTCCCAACATACAACTTCTCGATTCACCAACGTCCCAGCAGTAGTGAACTCTATGCTACTCTTGATCACCTATTAAATCAAAAAAAACTCAACCCGCAGCACTTCGAAGCATTAGTCCGCTTACAACTGGAGGGAAAAAGTATACAAGATAAGAATCAATGCATGCTCTATATTTTGCAATATTTCAATCGGGACAATAAGTCTTTCCGTGGAGAAATAGCCCCAGACACAAGCACCTTATCTATCCATAGTAACCAAAAAATTCATTACAATACCGCTGTGAACAGCTTCGACAGGGTCATCAATGAATTCCACGTCAACAAGATTAGGATTAGTGGCAAGAAACTAACAATGAAGCTAGAGCACATCAACTTCATCAAAGTAGATCACCTTGACTTATCAAAATTGGACGACATCACGACAAGGTCATCTACTTTAAACTTTTCCAGCATCGGAACACTTCAATTACCCGCTCGCAGTTCATTAAGCCCCGATGTCATTAAGGTATTAGAGCTCTCACAAAAGGCGGGACAGGTCATCCTCTCTTATACTGAAGAATAACGACATTACTTCCCTCATACGTCACTCTATTTACAGTTGAGTATCTATGATCTTTACTCACTCCCGCCTGTAGTGATCTATTAAAAATGGACAGAAAGAGAGCAATCTCTCATATTATCTGTCTGCTATTCTGGTTATGATCTAGAGAGCACCCGTCCTCTATTTCTTGAGAGTCTTCATTTCTATGTCACAAAATCCGCCTTCATCGTTTAGAGTAGGTAAGCATGCAATCCTTCTCACTAACTCATCTCACATATCGCAGGTCTTTATTTAAGTTCGCCACCACGTTTCTGACCTTATTAACGATGCTCATGACAACAGCTGCAGAAGGCAGAAAACCCAATATCATCTTCATCCTCATGGATGATATGGGATACAGCGACGTCAGCTGCTACGGTGCTACAGGAGTAGATACCCCCAACATTGATCGACTTGCCAAGAACGGTTTACAGTTTACCAACTTTCATAGTGGTGCATCGATTTGCTCTCCATCTAGAGCCGCCTATCTTACCGGGGCATACCCTCAGCGATGCGGACTCTATATGGGTATCAATGAAAACCGAGAGCCGCATTGGTTTCTGGGGCTCAATCCCGATGAAATCACGCTAGCTGAGTTATGTTTGTCACAAGGGTATAAAACCTTAATGATTGGAAAGTGGCATTTAGGAACAGAAGAACAGTTCTCCTATTATAACCAAGGGTTCGAGCATTACTACGGCGCACCGTCTAATATTCACCACAATCCTGAGTTCTTCGATGACAAAGAGCAACTTTACGCAAATACACCTCTTGAGCAATTAGCCTCCTTGTATACCAATAAAGTCATCGAGCATGTGAGAACCTACAAGGATCAACCGTTCTTCCTCTTCTACTCACACCAATATCCTCACACCCCATACAAATGCAGTAAAAAATGGAAAGGATCATCACGATCAGGAGTCCGAGGTGATGCCCTCCAGGAGGTTGATTGGGGAATTGGTCAGATGATTGATACTCTAGAGGAAGAAGGCATTCTCGATAATACTATGATTATCTTTGCCTCAGATAATGGAGCCATTTCTAATAAACATTGTCTGCCCTTTAGGGGAACCAAGTATGTCACCTTTGAAGGTGGCCACCGCGTCCCCTTTATCATTCACTATCCTGCATTGATTCATAAAGCCGCAGAAGTCGACCAACTCACAACTGCGATGGATCTCTTCCCTACCGTTGCTGAATTAATCGGGACTGAACTCCCCTCAGACCGCCTGTACGACGGGATGAGCCTCAAGCCTCTTCTTCAGGGAGAGCTACTTACACGCTCACAAGAAGAGCCCTTCTATTATTACAATTGCGAAAACCTCCAAGCCGTCAAGAAAGGAGACTGGAAAATCCACCTCCCTCGAGAAAAGTCCCAAGTACCATTCTGGGAACACAACAAGGAGTTCATAGGGATGAAAAAGCCCATCCTATATCATTTAAAGAATGACATCAACGAACAACATAATGTCGCGGCTCAGTACCCAAAAATCGTTGCAGAACTAACCCATCTCGCGGAGCAACAAAGGAAGCATCTAGGAGAATTCCAACAACGAGGCGATCAACAACGCGCTACAGGCTCACTGTTTCCTGAGGTACCAGTCGTTAGCCACCAAAAGGATTGGTACAGGCTATCTGAGAGCATCAAAGGGCGAGGTCAGTCAGAGTTCACAGGGGGGCATAATAAACATTAACCACCAGAGAGTACAAAACTCTCCAGCACTCCCAGCAACCTTCCGGTCGCTAAACAGCAATACTCTCAAAGCGTTCTACTGTGTTAGATTTTTTGGGTGCAGTATATCTCAATACAATAGCACTATCATTCACTGATTAGTAGCCTTCTGCCCTAGTGATAGCAAACTCTAGCTAGACCATCACTAGGGCTACTTCATTATTCTTATCCGTCAACTATTCAATAGATAAGCTCACTCGGTACTCGATCATGACGCCCCCTACTCTTGAATGAACCTATCTACTTAATACAAGATAGGAGAATAATGGTGATGACTGGTATGCTGGTTAAACAATGTAGCACTATGGTCGAATTAGATCTTCCACTCATCAGGCCTAGCCAGCTTCCTCGTTTATGAGAAGCCCCGTCATGTTAAAGAACTAACAGAAACAACAAAAAAATCACCCAAGTGTCATAAGTGACTCTTCACCCGATTATAGTTGGGAAATGTTCACTAGGAGCATTTTTCAATAGAAAATTAATTATGAAGAATATCAAAAATATCAGCTTATTACTACTCGGTTCCGTTGCAATGTCTAACGCTGTAGTACTTACATATGTCTGGAATGGAACCGCGGGAGATGGAGACTGGGACAACTCAGCGAACTGGCTAGACGGCAATATCGCTGGTGGTACGTACGCAGATGCAACATTCATCAGTGAGATTAATGCTTCACCTACAACTCTTAGATTTGCAGCAGACAGTGGCCCAACTAATAACACCATATATGTGAGTTCAGGCTCTGCTGCGG